>CALLRY010000064.1:0-6737 GCA_938014285.1 uncultured Collinsella sp.
GACGGCGACGAGATCTACACCGTTATTTTGAACTCCACCACCACCGATCAGCGCTTTACCGATACCGCCACCCTTGCCAACTGGTACTACGGTCACAAGGTGACGGTCGCAATCGCCAACACGCAAGAAAAGACCGCCAACGGCAACCCGCTTATGGCGCGCATTAGTCAAACCGACTGGACGGATAAGACAATCGACGCCACGCTCGCCGATCCCACGGCGCAAGCGACCGTGTTTTCTCTTGCCGGCGAGGTGACCGAAAAGGTTAGCTACGACGATCTTTCGGGCACGGTGCATGTGGGCGACAAGGTGGGCAGCGTTACACTCAAGCAGGACGGCACCAAGATCGCCGTCATGGACCTGGTTGCCGACGAGGAAGGCGCAGGGCCGAATCCCATTGAATGGCTGCTCGTGAAGCTCGATCGCTTGGGCCGCCGCATCGACAACCGCCCGCTCACAGCCGAGAGCGAGACCGTAGCCAAGGCGCCCAAGGCGTAGGGCCGGAGCGATATCACATCGAACCAAATGAGGCGTCCAACGGGGCGCCTCAATTTTGAGGGTTCGAATCCCCAGCGCCCTTTCTCGATAATAAAAAAGGGCCCCCGATGGGACCCTTCTTTAAAGTTAAACTGGCGGAGAGCTGGGGATTCGAACCCCAGATGCCCTTTTGGGGCATACTCGCTTAGCAGGCGAGCACCTTCGGCCTCTCGGTCAGCTCTCCGTAACATCCGTTCTATAGTAACCAAACAGCCAAGGATGGGCAAGAGGAAATTTTCTAATTGCCTAGCATCCTTTCCTCCTTGGAGGCTTCGCCTACCCCAGCGAGCGGTTGAGGGAGCCGAGCTCGTCGTTGCCCATGGTGCGCCACATTTGGAAGATGCAACCGCGTGCCAGGAAAAAGAAGCCGTTGTCGACCAGTTGAACAGCGGCATCTGCAAGCTGATTCGTCACGGCGGACACTGGCGGCAGCTCGAGTCCAGCCTTGCGGATGGTCTCGACCGCTTCCTCGAACGTCGGAGGCTCGCTGACGCCCATCTCGTTCATAAGGCCCTGCATTTCTTCCAGCGCGCTGCTGCCCGATTCCTCACCGCGCGGCACCAGACGGTAACAAGCCAGCGCCAGGTCGAGCTGATCGCAGTTCCAATAGGCAAACGCCAAGCGATAGAACAGATAGCCGATTGCAGAACGATCGCTGGCAATACGTAGGCCGTGGCGTGCCACCTCGATAATCTCGTCAAAGCGCTCCAGACGCGCAAGCACGTTGATGAGCGCAAAGTGCGATTGCATGGACGAGCGTGCCAGATCGTAAAGATGGCGCACCTCGGGCAGTGCTCGTTCAAAGTCCTCTTGCTCGGCGTAAAAGCTGCAGATCTCGTGCTGGGCAAAGTACAGCGCATCGGGCGCACGAAGGATTCGCACAGAGCGGTCTTCTTCCAACACCGGTAGCACCATGCGTACCAGCTGGTTATCGCAAAACTGCGTTTGAACCGGACCTGTCGCCAAAAGCTCGGCGACGGCGCACTTAGCCTCCAACTCCTCGACAAGACGGGAAAAGCCTTCAAAGGCACCTGTACGGTCGACTTTTGCCTGCTCGCGCAATTCAACAACGCGGGCCACGTATGGGTCGTCGTCCTCTTCCATGACCTCCAACTCGTCAGCCGTATCGGCAAGCAGCAGATCGCGCAGCGCCGGCGGCAGTGTGCGATGGTCATCACGCGGACGAGCATGAACCTCCGCAGGCTCAATCGTCTCCGGAGCGGTTGACTCATACGCCTCAAGCACACGCTTGCACGGCATATCGTCCATGTCCATGCTCTCAAGATCCTTGGCGACAGGCACGCAATCGGCCAGATAGGCCGCGCGCCCAAAGAAATACGTTGCGACAACGCGCTCGCCCTGCTCACTGTCGGGAGCAGCAATCTGCACATAGCAGCGCGTGATGCAGGTGCCCGCGGCAAAACACGCTGCCGCAAGCGTAAGTGCCACGCGCGCATCGTGCTCCGCGGCCCAGATCGCGCGCATGTCCTCGTCCAGCTCGCGCCAGGCGTCATCCTGAGCGTCGTATTCACGTTGCGGCATGGCATCAACGACAGACCGCCCAAACCGAACGAGCATAATCCCCTCGGCAACGTTTGCCCGATAGGTATAGTCGAGCCGTGTGACCACGTTAAGCGCCTCGACAATACGCGCGAAGCGGGTACGCACATCCCACTCACCGCCCGGCTGGCAAGCCACCGTACCCGGTTTGCCCCACGGGTTATCGCTCGAGGCCGTATCGAGCAGTCGGGGAACATCGTTGGTCGTCTTGGCGATATGCCACGCATCAAAGAGCGCGCAGCCCTCAAGGCTCGGCGAGGATGCCGCAGGGGCCAATCCGGCCCCGATGCGCTCGAGGATGCCAGAGAGGCGGTTGAGACGGCACTCGATGGCAAGCAGCATGTCAATCTCGTCCTGGTCCAGCAGGCTACGATCAAAATTGAGATAGAAAAGCTTTGAGCGATCGATGCGAGCCAGGCTCATCTCGGACTTGGCGGCGATGGTGCGCAGTCGGGGCAAGTCGACCTCGCTCATAAGGGCGGCCGCATAACGCTCGATACCGCTCGGATTCTCGGCATGGTCGACACGGTAGAGCAGCGTCTCGATAGCGTCAGGTAGCGGTGCCGTGTTAAAGCCCAAAAACACCTCGACCGGCTCGGGCAACTTTACGAGCTTTATTTTGTCGACAACGTTTTGCATGTCCGCATCGAGACCGTCGACGCCCGCCGTGTTCGCAATAGCGCTTTCGGAGTTGGCAAATATCACGTAGCGCAAGAACATCGAGGCCATGAACTCGCCGTAAGGAAGGGCGCGGGTCGAATTCCATGTCTCGTGGTCGGACTGCTCGCGCATGGGGCCTTCGGGAGAGCCGGCAGTTTGCGCACACGTACGCATTGCACCGTTGGCTTCCCTTACCATAATCTCACCAATACTGGAATCCGACTCGTCAAGGACCAGCTCCATGTCGGGATCGTTGGGCAGCGGAGCCTCGCTAACGGGGCGGTCCACCTTGTACACCTCACCCGAAACGCTTACGTAGCCCAAAAGCGACACATGGCTTTTGCCAACGAATTCGACGACATAACAAGATTCATGCTGGTCCTCGCCAAAGAGTTTCCAGACCACGCCATATGAGCGCCCCGCAGGCTGCTCGGGCATCGCCGGAAAGCGCTTCTTGGGATCGAGAAACCTGAGCTTGTATGTCGGACGCTCTGCCACGAAGTATCACCCTGATCGGTCGCTTGAAGAAGGAGTGGTCACGGATGGGCCGCGACACCTACTCGAAATCTTACACGAGTCGACAGGAAATAGTCCGCTTTACGCCTGCGCCTCGACCGAGGTTCGAATCCATGCAGCGGCGGCATAAAAGAAAAGCCCCCGTTGCCGGGAGCTTTAATCTCAAATGGTGCGGCGTATAGGATTCGAACCTATGACGTTCTGATTCGTAGTCAGACCCTCTATCCAGCTGAGGTAACGCCGCGACTTGTTGATTATTATGCACATCGACTGAATAAAGGTCAAGCATTTTTCGAAAAAAGTTATTGAATTTGATTTTTACTCATTTTGACCACTTGATGCGATCTTCGACGCATCGCGATATAAGAAAAGCCTCCGTTACCGGAGGCTTTAAAATTCAATTGGTGCGGCGTATAGGATTCGAACCTATGACGTTCTGATTCGTAGTCAGACCCTCTATCCAGCTGAGGTAACGCCGCAACGCACGGATTATTATGCACGTGACCCCTCGATGGGTCAAGCGACAATTTGGAAAAATTTTACGAAGTGATGATTAAGATGCTCGCGCCTCGACCGAGGTTCGAATCCGTGCGGTGCCGGCGTAAAAGAAAAGCCCCCGTTGCCGGAGGCTTCAAGTTCAATTGGTGCGGCGTATAGGATTCCGCGCATCCGCTGCGCGGATCCGCACCGGCTCCGCCCGCCTTCCGGCGTGCTCGCCCGCGGGCTAAAAACGCTCCGCGTTTTCTTTACGTCCGCGCCTCGACCGAGGTTCGAATCCATGCAGTGCCGACGTAAAAGAAAAGCCCCCGTTGCCGGAGGCTTTCGATTTCAATTGGTGCGGCGTATAGGATTCGAACCTATGACGTTCTGATTCGTAGTCAGACCCTCTATCCAGCTGAGGTAACGCCGCAGCGCAAGACATATAAAACCACTTTAGCTTATTGGAGTCAAGCTCAATCTCAAACTTTTTTGTGAAACGCAGTTTTGTCATGCTGCTCCGCATATACCGCCGTTCCCCGTACGATCGATTGGCTTTTCGATCACGTCAAACTTGGCATCAAGTTCCCTCAGGAGCGATCTCACCCGCTGGGCACAATCATAATCGGCAAACGAGATGCTCAGCATGCGCGCGACCTGGTTGGAAGTCCCAACTCCATAGAAGTGCTCCAGCGCCACAAGCCCCACGTGCGTCACAAAGGTCTCGACCACATGCGGCGACTCCTCAAAACACCATTGTGTCAACGGACCCTCACTCGTCTGTCGAACCACCAGGCCACCCATGCCAGACGGCTCACACGTTACAAGCAGGTACTCCCCACCCTCGTCGCTCTCAAACAAAACCACCCGATCATCAAACAGCTCCATCGCGTCCCCTTTCTCTCGCTCTTATTTAGCAAAAGCATAACAGGTAGATAGCTGTATACAGAACAGTTGTTCGTGTGTTTTCTATTGAGCTGTCCGCACGGCATGGTATGGACCTGCGCACGAAATAGGGCGCCCCCGAAGGAGCGCCCTTGCATATCCCCTATGCAGCCAAGTTACGCGACCGGCTCGATCTTCTCGAGACCGCCCATGTAAGGACGCAGAACCTCGGGGATCGTGATGGTGCCGTCGGCGTTCTGGTAGTTCTCCAGAATGGCAGCCATGGTACGACCAGCCGGCAGGCCGGAACCGTTAAGGGTGTGCAGGTAACGCGAGCCCTTGAAGTTCTCGGGGTCGCGGTACTTGATGTTGGCGCGGCGGGCCTGGAAGTCGCCGCAGTTGGAGCAGGAGCTGATCTCCTTGTAGGCGTTGTAGCTCGGCAGCCAGACCTCGACGTCGTAGGTCTGACGGGCAGAGAAGCCCAAGTCGCCGGTGCACAGGCTAATCACGCGATACGGAAGGCCAAGCTGCTGCAGCAGGTACTCGGCCTCGGCGGTCATGCTCTCGAGCTCCTCGTCGGACTCCTCCGGCTTAGCGAACTTGACCATCTCGACCTTGTCGAACTCGTGCTGACGGATGATGCCGCGGGTGTCGCGACCGGCGGAACCGGCCTCCTCGCGGAAGCAGGGGGTGAAGGCGGTGTAGCGGCGCGGCAGGGTGTCGGCGTCGAGGACCTCGCCGGCGTGCAGGTTGGTAAGCACGACCTCGGCGGTGGGGATCAGGAAGTTGTCGCCCGAGACGTGGTAGGCGTCGTCCTCGAACTTTGGCAGCTGACCCGTGCCAAACATGGTCTGACGCTTGACGACGATGGGCGGCCACCACTCCTTAAAACCACGGCTGGTGTGCGTATCGAGGAAGAAGTTGATGAGGGCACGTTCCAGGCGGGCGCCAGCGCCACCGAGAACGGTAAAACGGCTGCCGGAGAGCTTGTTGCCGCGCTCGAAGTCGAGGATGTCCAGATCGGTGCCCAGATCCCAGTGCGGCTTAAAGTCGAAGTCGAACTCGCGCGGGGTGCCCCAGCGGCGACGCTCGATGTTCTCGTCCTCGTCCTTGCCGTACGGCGTGGCCTCGCAAGGAATGTTGGGCAGGTGAGCCATGAAGTCGTACTGCTCCTGCTCGAGGGCAGTACGACGCTCGGCCAGACCGTCAATCTTCTCGTTGACGGCGCGCACGGCCTCCTTGGCAGCCTCGGCCTCGTCCTTCTTGCCCTCCTTCATCAGGGCGCCGATCTTCTTGGACTCGGCATTACGCGTAGCCTGGAGCTCCTCGACCTCGGTGATGACGGCACGGCGCTCGTCGTCGAGCTCAAAGAACTTCTCGCGATCCCAAGACGTCTGGCGGTTAGCCATGGCGACATCGATGGCATCGGGGTTCTCGCGAACAAACTTGATATCAAGCATTAGATCCTCCGGCGATATACATTCCATTTAGGTTGCAACCTTGTACATGTATGGGCAAGTATATACTTATGAGCGTTTACGACCCAACTCAACTACGCAAGAAGGCACCCAATGGACGCAGTTTTTTCCTTTTTGTTTGGCACCCGCACCGGTTTTGCCATCCTTTTCGCCGGCGGCATCCTGTTATTTGCGATTCTTGCCTTTGTAATGGAGAAGCGTACCCATAAGATGTACGTCGACCGCGGACCCAAGTCCGAGGATGAGGAAGACAGCTTCTGGGACTAACCTGCCAAAAAGGGACAGGTTTATTTTGGTCTGTTTTATCTGGGCAAACGCAAGCGCCCCGCAACTGGAATTGAGCCAGTTGCGGGGCGCTTTTCGCTAAAAGGACAAAACCGCAGAAAATACCTGCCAAAAATAAACCCGTCTTTTTTTGGTCGGTTTTACTGGAGAGTTGCGTCGATTGCCTTGACCAGGGCGCTGCGCATGCCGGCGTCCTCGAGCGCAACGACGCCCTTGATGGTGGCACCACCGGGCGAGCATACGGCATCCTTCATCGCCGCAGGATGCTGGCCAGTTGCAAGCTGCAGCTTCGCCGTACCTAGCACCATCTGGCTCACAATGCGATAGGCATCGGCACGC
>CALLRY010000065.1:0-2092 GCA_938014285.1 uncultured Collinsella sp.
TTGAACAGCTCATCGAGCGGACCGGTGTAGACGATCTCGCCACCATAGACCTTGCCGTCGATCTTGACGGTAGTCTCGTCGATTTCAAAGAGGTCACGGGCGTCCACGTCGCAGAACACGTCGATCAGGTCGTGGTCGAGCATGTGCTCAAAGAGCGCCGTGTAGCCCTCCTGCGGCATGCCCTGGAAGGGAGCTTGCGGGAAGTAGCGGTCATCATCGCCCACAAAGACGGGAACGCGGCCGGTGATCGAGGGATCGATCTGATCGGGCGTCTGGCCCCACTGCTTCATGGTGTAATGCAAAAAGACGTTCTCGTAGACGTAATCGGCGACCTCGGCAAGATCCGGGTCGTTCTTCTTACGCAGCTCCATAATGGGCACCTTGACATCCTTGCCAAAGGTCTCCACGAGCTTCTGATACAGCTCCTCGCCGCGCTCGTCACCAAAGGCGAGCTTGAGACTCGCATGGTTGAAGGGCACGGGCATAAGGGTACCGTTGATGTTGGCGAGCACCTTGTGCTGATAATCCGTCCACTTGGTAAAGCGCGACAGGAAATTGTGCACGCGCTCGTTAAAAGTGTGATAGATATGCGGACCGTACTCGTGGATCAGGATTCCGGCCTCGTCAGTGCAGTCATAGGCATTGCCCGCAATGTGGCTACGGCGCTCCAAAACGGCAACACGATAGCCGATGGTCTCGGCAAGACGGCGGGCGCAAACGGCACCGGCATATCCAGCACCGACGACAATCATGTCGTACGCGCCGGCGTTAAAGCCTTCAGGCAGGCCTGAGGTAATCTGCATCGATACTCCTTGTCAAAAGCCACGGGCTCGTTAGCTGGGCTTTTCTCGAACATTCTTCGAGACATATTTATCAGAGCGATTATAGCGCTAATGCGTCCTATAATGAGCTTGCCACACAAGGAAAGCTCAAGCACCGCGGCGTACATAATTGAAAGGTAAACCCGCTAGCAGCGGGTTTATTCGTGAACAGCCGGGTGCCTGGAGCTTAGCGAAACGCTTGTAAGGAGTAACATGAGCGATTTCCTAAACCGTATGAAGTCTGCCGCCAAGGCCGACCTTAAGACGATCGTCCTGCCCGAGGGCGAGGATCCGCGCACTATCGTCGCGGCCACCAAAATCATCGAGGAGGGCCTGGCAAAGATCGTCATCCTGGGCAACCCCGACGAGATCAACGTTCCCGGCGCTACCGTCATCGACCCGCGCAATGCCGAGAAGCACGAGGAGTACGCGCAGAAGTTTGCCGAGCTCCGCGCCAAGAAGGGCGTTACCATCGAGCAGGCTCGCGCCCAGGTGATGGACGCCACCTACTTTGGCACCATGATGGTCAAGATGGGCGATGCCGACGGCCTGGTCTCCGGCGCCTGCCACTCCACCGCCGACACCCTGCGCCCCGCGCTTCAGATCCTCAAGACCGCCCCGGGCACCAAGCTGGTCTCGGCCTTCTTCGTGATGTGCACCGACACCCCGCAGTTCGGCACTGACGGCACGCTGATCTTCGCCGACTGCGGCCTCAACATCAACCCGTCCTCCGACGAGCTCTCCGAGATCGCCATCGCCTCCGCTCACTCCTGGTCCACCTTCATGGGCAACGTTGAGCCGCACGTGGCCATGCTCTCCTACTCCACAATGGGCTCCGCTGGCGGCGAGGTCGCCAAGAAGGTCCAGGAGGCTGTGAAGTTCTGCAAGGAGAAGGCTCCCGAGCTCGCCATCGACGGCGACCTGCAGCTCGATGCCGCTATTGTCCCCACCGTCGCCCAGCTCAAGGCTCCCGGCTCCTCCGTTGCCGGCAAGGCCAACGTGCTCGTGTTCCCCGACCTCGAGGCCGGCAACATCGGCTACAAGCTGGTCCAGCGCTTCGCCGGCGCCGACGCCTACGGCCCCATCCTGCAGGGCATCGCCAAGCCGGTCAACGATCTGTCGCGCGGCTGCTCTGCTGACGACATCGTGGGTGTCGTGGCCATCACCGCCGTCCAGGCTCAGATGGCTGAGTAGCGGACATATCCCCTCGGGACCCTACAGGGTAAAGCTCTGAAAACGTCCTCGGACATGCATGAAACCCCCGCTGCGCA
>CALLRY010000066.1:0-29237 GCA_938014285.1 uncultured Collinsella sp.
CGCCTTGCAGGCCTGTTGCGCCTTCTTGACGATCTCGCGAGCGGGCTTGGGATGCTCCTCGAGGTAATCGACAAGGCCGTCGGTCACAATCTTGAGCGTGAGCGCTCGCATATAGGAGCTGCCGAGCTTTGCCTTGGTCTGGCCCTCAAACTGCGGATCGGGCAGCTTGACCGAGATAACGGCCGAAAGGCCCTCGCGCACATCGTCGCCGGTCAGGTTGGCGTCTTTTTCCTTGAGCAGGTTCTGCTTGCGCGCGTAATCGTTGATCACGCGGGTGAGCGCGGTACGGAAGCCCTCAAGGTGCATGCCGCCCTCGGGGGTGTAGATGTCGTTGGCAAACGACATGACGTTCTCGCCGTAGCCGCTATTCCACTGCAGGGAAACCTCGACCTCGCCCATCTTGGCCACAGGCGCGTCCGGGTCCGATTTGCCCTCGATGTAGATGGGCTCCTTAAAGGCCTCGGGGACGTCCTTGCCCTCGTTGAGAAACTTGACGAAGTCGATGATGCCGCCCTCGTAGCAAAACTCCTCCACGTGGGGAGTCGCTTCGCGCTCGTCGGTCAGCACGATTTTGAGGTTCTTATTGAGGAACGCCGTCTCCTGCAGACGGTTATGCAGCGTATCGAAATCGTAGATGCAGGTCTCGAAGATCTCATCGTCGGGCCAGAAGGTGACGGTGGTGCCCGTCGAATCCGAGGTGCCCACGACCTCCATCTTCTTGACGGTCTTGCCGCGCGAGAACTCCATCTCGTAGGTGTTGCCATCGCGACGAACCTGAACGACCACGCGCTTGGACAGTGCGTTGACGACGGAGATGCCCACACCGTGCAAGCCACCCGAGACCTTATAGGCCGAGTTATCGAACTTACCGCCGGCGTGCAAGATCGTCATGACGACCTCGAGCGTCGGGATCTTTTTAACAGGGTGCTCGTCGACGGGGATGCCACGCCCGTTGTCGACGACCGTGATGGAGTTGTCGGCGTGGACCGTCACCTGGATCTCGGTGCAGAAACCGGCCATGGCCTCGTCGACGGAGTTGTCAACGATCTCCCACACCAGGTGATGCAGACCGCTGGCGCTCGTCGAGCCGATATACATGCCCGGGCGCTTACGAACGGCCTCGAGACCTTCGAGAATCTTAATCTCGCCGCCATCGTAATCGTTTTCGTTTGCCACACGTCCTCCTTCAGTCAAGAAAATGTGTACAGCCTTACTAGTTTATCGTAAAAAAATACCCTCGGGAACGAGGGTATTTGGCTCTACAAGGCCACCAGATGCGATTTAAGGCTCTTTTTTGCTTTGCGCGCCCTTGGTCCACTCGGCACTGGCTCTCATGGCATTCTCGAGGGCCTCGCGCAGTTTTTGGTCTTCGATGGGTGCCACTTGGCGCTCAATCTCGGTGCGCTCGGCCTCGCTTAGGTCGGCGTGCGGGGCCGGCGGGCGCTCGGTCGTCGCCGGGCGCAGGCGCTCCTTGGCGGCGGGAGGCGTGTGGCCGGGAGCGGTGGTTTTGAACACCAGGCCGTCCACATGCGCACCGGCGCGCTCCATGCGCGCGCGGATGATCTCACGCAACAGCGTCATTTCCTGCGTCCACGAGGGCGAATCGAGATATACCAGCAGCTCATTGGACTCGGGCAGGTAGCGCAGACCCGTCACATGCCGCCCCTCGCGCGTGCCCGAGCACACCGCGTTCCACGCGCGATAGACCGCGCGCGACTCCTCGGCAGCCTCCATCTGCGCACGGCGCTCAGGCGTCGCCGACGCCAGGATGCGCTGGCGCTCTGCGTTCAAAAACCCACTGAAGGCGACCGTCTCGCTCTCGCGCTCGTAATTAGCACGTCTCACCCATGCTCACCACCTTGGCTCGATCAAGCAGGTCATCGGTAAAGTATCCCAGGTTGGTCGTGGTTATGACCGTTTGGATATCATCGCCGATCAGCCGCAGAAAAGCACCGCGGCGCTCGCCGTCGAGCTCGCTCATCACGTCGTCCAGAAGCAACAACGGAGCAGTACCCAGAACATCGTGAGCCACGGCCACCTCCGCCACCTTCCAGGACAGTACCAACGTTCGCTGCTGTCCTTGGCTGGCAAATGAACGAGCGGAGCGACCCGCCACGGTAAACTCAATCTCATCGCGATGCGGCCCCACCAACGTCACGCCGCGGCGAATTTCCTCGTCGGCGTGCTCATCAAGGGCGGCCAGCATGCGCTCGTACGCCCAGCCCTTCAGCTCTTCGCGATCCTCGACCTGGGGCAAATCCCCCAGCGTGGACGTATAGGTCACGTTGGCAGCCTCACCGGACGCCACTTGCCCGTAGGCAGTGCGCACATGGCCCGCCAGCCGGTCGAGTAGGGCCAACCGGTGCACGAGCAGGGCCGAGCCCGCGCGGGCAATCGAATCGTTCCACGCGCCGAGCATCTCGCGGCAGCACCAGGTCTCCTTGAGCAAGGCGTTACGCTGGGTCACGCAGCGCCCATAGGTGCTCGCAAGATCGGCATAGCGTGCGCTCAGTTGCATGCCAAAGTCGTCGAGGGCGGCGCGGCGCACACTGGCGCCTCGCTTAACCATGTCCAGATGGTCGGGGCAAAACAGCACGCTCGGCAGAACCCCGCGCACACCGGCGGCAGAGCATCTCTTGCCGTTGCGGCTAAACGAGCGTTTACCGTCCTCCGCGCTCAATCCCATATCAAGTACGCGGCCGTCGCCCTCGAGCCTCAGCTCGATCTTGCACGAGCCCACGCCATCATGGACGAGCTCAGCTGCGGTCGGATGCCTAAACGAGGCGCCGCTCGTCAGCAGCTGCAGCGCCTCTATGAGATTGGTCTTTCCCGCCGCGTTGGGTCCCGCAAGTATCGTCACGCCCTCGTCCAGGGCAAGACGATAGCTCTCGAAACTGCGGTAGTGCGCGACGGAAAGATCGCGGGCGAACATGGTCATGGCGCAGCGCTAGATGCGAACCGGCATGACCAGGTACAGGTAGTTGATCTTGTCGTAGGACTTGAAGATGCCCGCCTGCGAGTAGCTCTTGAGCTCCAGCGTGATCTCCTTCTCCTTGGACAGGGCATTGAGGCAGCCGAAGATGTAGTGGTAGTTGAAGGCGATGGTACCCGACTCGCCCTCGGCCTCGACATCGATCGTCTCCTGCGCAAGGTCCTGGTCATTGGAGATGGAGGACAGGCCCATCTGCCCGTTCTCGACATCGATCTCGAACTTGACGGCGGGGTTGGCGCTCGCGATAACGGCCACGCGCTTGAGGGCGGCGTTAAAGGCGGCGACGTCGATCTTGACGCTCGTCACGCACGAATCGGGGATGAGCTGCTTGTAGTTGGGGTACACGCCCTCGATGCGGCGCGACACGTAGGTGGTGTTGCCGGCCTCGAAGACGACCTGGGTGTCGGTAGCCCCGATCATGATGGTCGCCTGGCTGGCCATGATGTTCAGTGCGTCGTTAAAGGCGTCAGCCGGAACGTTGAGCTCAAAGGAGCCTTCGAGGGTCGAGGTCTCGACCTGCGTATCGCACACGGCCAAACGGAAGGAATCGGTCGCCACCAGGCGCACGGTGTTGTTCTCGACCTTCATGTGCACGCCACCCAGGATGGGGCGGGCCTTGTCGGTCGAGGTGACGCGCCACACGCGGCCGACCATCTCGGACAAGATATCGGTCGGCAGTTCCACGGCGCTCTCGATGGCATAGGCCGGAAACTCGGGGAAGTCATTAGCATCGAGCGTGTTCAGGCGGAAAGAGCTCTTCTCGCAACCAATCAGCACCTGGCGCTCGGACAGCTCAAAGGTGACCGGGGCATCGGGGAGGGTCTTGGTGATATTGGAGAGCATCTTACAGGGGATAACCATCTCGCCCTCTTCTTCGACATGCGCCGCGATGCGATGACGGATCGAGATGGTGTAGTTAGAGGTCTGGAATTCCAAGATGCCGTCTTGGGCCTTAACGAGCACGCCCGACAGGATGGGGAGGGTGGATGCCGAAGCGACACCCTTCATAACGACGCCGATGGCTTGTGTAAGCGAGCTCTGGCTGACGGTGAACTTCATCTTTTAATACCTTTCTATAGATATAAATATCTTAATAATAGTAATAGCACTGACGAAACTGTTGATTACTCCCAAAGACGCAGGTCAGACCCAAAAAGAGAATCGACAGCAACCTGTGTGCAACAGGGGTGGTTTTCCACGTTCAAAACCTGCGCAAAACTTTTCATCACCGCGGGTTGGGTTTTAGACACCTTATGCCCGTGGTTTCGACAAGTTTTCAACAGGTGTCTCTATTTCCCTACGAGCGCAGTGTAATTTTATCGCGCAGCGACTTAAGGTCTTCGGTGACGGTGCGGTCTTCCTGGATCATCTTCTGGACCTTTTTGTAGCTCGTGCTGACGGTCGAGTGGTTGCGGTTGCCAAATTCGGCGCCCACCGCCGTGGTCGTCATCTCGCACATCTCGATGGCCAGGTAGATAGCGATATGGCGTGCTTTGGCGATATTGGCGTTGCGACGCGGGCCGATGAGCTCCTCGTGCGTCACGCCGTACTGCTCTTCGATGACGGACTGAACCGTTTGCACGTTGATCTTTTTGGCCGATGTGTCGAAGTACTGGCTGGCGATGGCGTCGATATCGTCAAAGGTGAGCTCCCCGCCCTCGCGTTCGCGGTCGCCCGCCTCGCCGGCGCAGCGCTCGCAGAAGCTCTCGAGTTCGCGGATGTTGGTGCCCGACACCTCTGCCATGTGCTTAAAGTGCTCATCGGTCAGGTGCCCGCCGTCGCCCCCATAGGCCGCCAGCAGCGAGTCGTCGCCCGCCTCGGGAGCGGCGACGATGGTGTTCTCGTAATAGCGCTGCAAGATCTTGTATTTCATCTCGTAGCTGGGCTCTGCGACTAGGCAGAGCATGCCGGCGTTGAAGCGGCTGGTCAGACGCTCGTCCATGCTCAGGTCCTTGGGGGCGCGGTCTGCCGCGATGACGACTTTCTTGTTGTTGCGGATGAACTCGTCCATGAGCTGGAAAAAGTAGTCCACGCTCGCGCGCTTGCCGATGATGTTTTGGATGTCATCGATGATGAGCACGTCCACGCCGTGGTACGCCTGCATGATGGGGGCGTTGCTCTTCTTTTGGCGGTCGAACTCGGTCATCAGGTCGTCCAGATATGCCTGGGAGTTGGCGTACTTGACCTTGATCTCGGGCGACTTCTCGGCGAGCTCGTTTTTGATGGCAAGCAGCAGGTGCGTCTTGCCCAGGCCCGATTTGCCGTAGATGAACAGTGATGTGCATGTGCCGCGCTCGTCCGCGAGGGCGGCAAACTTGAGTGCCGAGCGATAGGCATGGCTGTTCTCGGGGCCGTAGACAAAGTTCTCAAAGGTAAATTTTGAGTTCGCGGCGAGCGGGGCTCCATCCGTATTCTGCTCGGCCGGCACGGTCGGTGCTGGCATGGGTGAAGCGGGGGTCGCAGCTTGCGTGGATTTGGTCGGCGCTCCGCCCTTCATCTGGTTCATCATGCGACGAAAATCATCGGCCGAGAGCGTGTTCTTGATTGCAATGCCCGAATCCGCGCCCGCCGCTGCGTCGTGAGCGATGGGCATGTGCGTGACGGGTGCGTTCGTTGACGTCGCCGCCGCGGTCGGCAACGGCGCCATGGTTTCACGGGAAACATCGCTGTGCTGGTGCTCGATTGTCGGCACGTCGCTTGCGGAGGCTGGTACCGTCGGGGAAGCAGCGGGAGCCGTGGCGGGCGCCGTCGCGGCAGCGGATTCCGTCGCGGCGCCTTGCGGCGCCACGATGTCGAGCGCAATCGGTGCAAAGGCGATTTCTTCCAGATAAGCCTCAATAGTCGGCTGATGCTTTTTGAGCTGCGCGATGGCAAAGCGCGAGGGGGCCTCGATCGTGAGCGTATCTTCGGTCAGGCTTATGGCGCGCGATTGCCCCAGCATGTTGATGAGGCGTGCATCTTGGCCGTCGCGCTGGCAAAAGGCGATGGCATCCCCCAGGATGATGCTTGCTTCCTCGTCCACTGTCTCTCCCGTTCTTTAGCTCTGAGCTCGCACGCGAGCGGCGCCGAGTTCGGTCAGATGGTATTTCTGGCCATGCTTGATGACCAAGCCGGCCTGCGCCAAGTCATTGAGCGTGCGTGACCAAGTGGGGGCCGAGTTTCCAAACGCCCTCGCAAGATCGGTTGCGCCGCACGCTTGATTTTGCGCCAGATAGCCCAGCGCGGCGTTGCCGCGATCGCTTACGAACACGTCCGGTTGTGGCTGTGCATACTGATTTACTGCATTAGGATACATCATTTGAGCTGCTGGTTGTTGAGAACTCTGCGTCGGCGGCATTTGCTGTTGAAAACTTTGAGGCCACTGTTGGTAAGGCTGCGGAGGCGTCTGCTGGGCCCAGGGGTTGTACTGCTGCTGCGGCATCTGCTGGTACGGCTGCTGATATCCCTGCTGGTACTGCTGCGGGAACTGCTGGCCATACCCCAGTGGCGGCATCTGCTGATATGGATATCCCTGTTGGTACGGCTGATAGCCCATTTGCTGGCCACCCGGCGCCCCCGTCGCCTGCTGCATTGCTGCTGCATCCTGATCAGCCAGCGGCATGGCCTCTGGCATGTTTGGCGGCATCGACATAGATGCCGCCTGGGGTTCTTGTGTGGGAAGCATTCCGGGCTGCTGCATCTGTCCCACGGGGGGCTGCATCTGCTGCGTTGCCACGGGCTGCTGCGCAAAAGCTCCCGGCAGGGGATATGTGGGCTGCTCCGTCTCGGGCCGCACGGCAGCGCCGCGTCCGCCGGCACGCTCGATTTCCTGCACGCGTTTAGGGTTCAGGCTTACCGTAACCACGGTGCCGTTGCCCATGTTGTCCTCGATGGATACGGCACCGCCGGCGTTTTCCAAATACTCCTGCACCATGGGAAACCCTGCTCCGGTTCCACGGATATAGCGCTTCATCTTGCTGTTTGCACTGGTAACGCCGAAGTCGAAAGCACGTTCCTTGTCGTCGATGCCGGGTCCTTGGTCAGCAAAGCGGATGGTGTCTCCGCCGTCCAGAATCGAGATGATGGGCTCGGCAAAGTGTGCGTGGATAAAGTTTTCGACAATCTCGCGGATGACCATGAGCGAGATATGGCCACCTTGTTCTTTCATGCACTGGTAGACGGTGTTGGTCGTCTCTTCCAAATACGTGCGGACATCTTGCGGATCAATGACGATCACCCGCGGTGTCGACAGCATGTCGTCATAGACGGCGATGCGCGCGGCGTACATGGCTTTTGGCGCCTGCGTGGTCGTCTGCTCGCCTTCCGCACGCTCTTCGCGCACGCCGGTGATGTGCTCGTTGTCGGGTGCCGGGTCTCCGGAATCGACCATGGTGTAAAAGTCGTCAGACATGCCGCTCGCAATCTTTCAAAAGGTTTCGAACAAATAGTAGCTCACCGTGCAACGTTTCTCATCTTTCGACAACTTTTCAAAACTTGTTGAAAACTTTGGAAAACGGGTGAAAAGTTCTCAACATTGCCAACATGACCTGTTGAAAACTCGATGAAATATCGTGAAAGGTTGCCATGAGGCGCAAATTTCGGTTGTGCTTATGGGGGAACCGTGTGAACTGCGCAACCTTTTACCTTTGATTTCTTGACATTTGAACATTGATTTCCCTACAATCTTCAAGCTCACGTGTCTATATCTGCGTCCGCGTCCCCGCGGACACTCGAAATGCAGCAGGAGGAACTTAAGATGAAGCGTACGTATCAGCCTAATAAGCGTAAGCGTGCCAAGACCCATGGCTTCCGTGCCCGTATGGCCACTAAGGGTGGTCGTGCCGTGCTCGCCCGTCGTCGCGCCAAGGGCCGCAAGCGTCTCACTGTCTAGCAGCGATACACACATCTCGCATGAAGACTATTAAGTCTCGGCAAGATTTCGAGCATGTGTTCAGTCAGGGGCGTCGTTTCAATCACCCTCTGATTCGAATGACCATATGTGAATCGGTTGGCGAAGGCGACTCCGGAAGGGTCGCCTTCGTTGGTGCTAAGCGACTCGGTTGTGCCGTCGTGCGCAACCGATCTAAGCGTGTGATTCGCGAGGCCGCCCGCAGCTGTGGATTTCCCGTTGCGGGTTATGACATCATCTTGTTTGCAACTCCCAAGACGAGGGTTTCCTCGCCGCAGGAGATGGACAAGGCGTTGCGTTCGCTTATGAAGCGCGCCGGAGTTGCCGGGGAGGAGCGATGAGCAATCACGTTTTGCGACGTGTTGCCATCGCTCCTATTCGCATATATCAACAGGTTATTTCGCCCTTATTGCCTGACGCCTGCATTTATTACCCAACGTGCTCGCAATACGCCATCCAGGCGATTGAGAAGTACGGTGTTTTGAGAGGCTGCTGGCTTGCCGTGAGGCGCATCGCTCGTTGCAATCCCCTGCACGTCGGCGGTTATGACCCTGTGCCCTAGCGGGCACTCGCTATCGGAGGAAAACTTACATGTGGGATTGGATCGTTAACATCCTTTTCGAGCTGCTCAAGCTCATCCAGACCTTTGCGGTCGACTGGGGCCTGTCCATCATCATCCTGGTGGTCATCATCCGTCTGCTGCTGACGCCGCTCATGCTCAAGTCGACCAAGTCGACGGCTCGCATGCAGGTGCTGCAGCCCAAGATGCTCGAGATCCAGGAGCGCTATGCCGACGATCCCCAGCGTCAGGCCGAGGAGATGCAGAAGTTCTACAGCGAGAACAAGTTCAACCCCATGGCTGGCTGTCTGCCGCTGCTGATTCAGATGCCTATCCTGTTCGCCCTGTTTACATTGCTGCGCAACCTGCCGCAGTACTTTAACGACGGCACGTTCTCGTTCTTCAACATCCTGCCCGACCTGACCACCACGCCGAGTGCTTCCTTTGCCGATGGCTTTATGGTTGCACTGCCTGCGCTGGTTTGCCTGATCCTGTTCGCCGTCCTGACCCTGATTCCGCAGCTCTATATGTCGCGCAACCAGACCGGCCAGCAGGCTCAGAGCATGCGTATGATGGCCGTTGTCATGACGGTCATGATGCTTTGGATGGGCTGGAGCCTTCCCGTTGGTGTTCTGCTGTACTACGACGTCTCGTCTGCTTGGCAGGTTATCCAGCAGATTTTTGTGACGCAGAAGGTCATCGACAAGGCGAAGGCCGATGAGGAGGAGCGTCTTAAGAACGCTCCGCTGCAGGTTGAGGTCACTCGTCGAGAGAAGAAGCCGCGCCCGCACAAGAAGAAGTAGTGGGATATCAATCTTATTTAGGTACCTAACTTTTGGAGTACGTTATGTCTGAAGAGATCATCGAGGATATGCTTGAGGAGGTTGCCCCGCAGGTCGCGGGCGATTATCCCGAGATTGCACAGCGCTACAAGGCTGGTGAAGAGCTGACCGATGAGGAGCTCGACACCATTGCCGATGTTGCGATTTCCATCCTGCGTTCCATCCTTTCGCACTTCGATGCCGCCAACTCTCCTATCGATGAGTATGAGGGCGACGAGGGTGAGCTGATTTTGGATGTAACGGCTCCCGACCTTGCTGTTCTCATTGGCCGTCATGGTCGCACTCTTGATGCCCTTCAGGTTATGTTCTCTTTGCTGGTGAGCCGCAAGCTTGGCTTTAGATATCCGGTTGTAGTTGACGTCGAGGGATACAAGAGCCGCCGTCAGGACAAGGTTGCCTCCATGGCTCAGTCTGCTGCCGAGCGTGCCATCCGCACTCATAAGAGTGTTTCGCTTCCGCCCATGAATGCCTATGAGCGCCGACTGGTTCACATTGCACTTCGTGGCAATGATGCTGTCGATACTCATTCTGAGGGTTCTGACCCTGATCGCCATGTGGTGATTGTTGCTCGATAATCTACTCGAGCTTATGCTTAGGGGACGTGGTTTCCACGTCCCCCTTTTTTTGTCAAAAGTTCTCGATACACTGATTTTTGTCAGAAAGGAGCTTTCGTTGTTAGTACTTACTGATCAGCAGGCTGACGAGATGTTGAGGCGTCTAACTTCCTATTGCAAAGAGTATTCCTTGAGCGTAACTGATGTTGAGCTGAGGAAATGTATTCAGCATTTGGATTTGGTTCTAGAAACAAATAAGACAACCAATCTCACCCGTATTCTTAACGTAGAAGATGCTGCAGTACTTCATATCCTCGACTCACTTGTTTTGCTCCCCTATATCAACAAGGCTCCTGAGGGAGCTTTGCTCGATATGGGAACAGGTGCGGGCTTCCCTGGTATTCCATTAACCATAACCACGCATCGTAAAGCTACTTATATTGACTCTGTTGGCAAGAAGGTTGATGCGGTTAATTCCTTTGTCCATGCTCTTGGATTGAAACATGCTCATGCGGTTCATGATCGTCTTGAAGAATATGCTCGAAGCCATAAGAAGCAGTTCTCTGTTGTAACCGCCCGCGCACTGGCCCCTCTAGCGATTCTTGTTGAGTATGCGGCTCCGTATCTGAAGGATGGAGGGCTATTTGTTATAACCAAGGGCAATCCTTCGGATGAGGAGCTTGCTTCCGGCATGTCAGCAGCTAAGATTTGCGGCTTCACTTTGCTTCTGAATGACGCAATTGATTTGCCTGAAGGCTTGGGTCACAGGGAGTTCATTGTTCTTAAGAAGAGTCATCCTGCATCCGTCTCATTGCCTCGTGCAAATGGCGTGGCAAAGAAGAATCCGCTTGCCTAGATGTTTCACGTGAAACATAATGGATACTAACAACTTGCAGTGTTTCACGTGAAACATGGCGGTTGATATCGATTCGGAATGTTTCACGTGAAACATCCTCCGTTTGACAGCCTTAATACACACCAGGAGGGACCGTGGGATTTCGCGACGTTAAGCGTTCTAAGAGCGCAAAAGACACGCGTATCATTGCAATCATCAATCAAAAAGGCGGCGTCGGTAAGTCAACGACGGCTGTAAACCTTGCAGCGGCACTGGGTGAGCAGGGTCGTAAGACACTGATTGTCGATTTTGATCCGCAGGGAAACAGCACCAGTGGATTCGGAATTGAAAAAGAAGACCTTGATCACTGCATCTATGATGCATTGTTGAATGATGTGCCGGCAGAATCACTCGTTCTTGATACAAATTGCAAAAAGGTATTCGTAATTCCAGCTACAATTCAGCTTGCAGGCGCTGAAATTGAGCTTGTAAGCGCAATTGCACGTGAAACCCGCCTCAAAGATTTGCTTGAGCCGATTCAGGACGAGTTCGATTTTATTTTCATTGACTGTCCTCCTTCGCTTGGCCTGCTTACTATCAACGCCTTGACCGCAGCGGATAGCGTTTTGATTCCGATCCAGTGCGAGTATTACGCACTCGAGGGCGTTACGAAGCTGCTTGAGTCTATGAAGATGGTTAAATCACGTCTTAACAAGGGCTTAGACACCTATGGTGTGCTTATGACCATGTATGACTCGCGTACTTCACTATCGAATCAGGTTGTTGAGGAGGTTCAATCGTACTTTGGTGATAAGGCGTTTAAGACGCTAATCCCCCGTACGGTTAAAATCTCCGAAGCTCCGTCTTTTGGAGAACCGGTAATTACCTATGCACCTCAAAATAAGGGTGCAAAAGCATATATGAACCTTGCAAAAGAGGTGATCAAGCGTGCCTAGTGTAAAGAAACGTGGCGGATTGGGACGTGGACTCAATGCTTTGGTCTCAGAGGCCGAGTATGAGACCGGCGGTTCGGCTGCATCGGCTTCAAATGCTGCATCTGAAACAAAACTACCTATTGAGGATATCGTTCCCAACCCTAATCAGCCGCGAATTCACTTTAACGAAACTGAACTTCGCGAGTTGAGCGAGTCAATCCAAGAACATGGCGTTTTGCAGCCGCTTTTGGTTCGCAAGCATGGAAACGGCTATGAGATCATTGCTGGTGAGCGTCGTTACCAAGCTTCAAAGCTTGCTGGTCTTGAGGAACTGCCTGTCATCATTAAAGATGTTAACGATGAAGAGATGCTGGCTCTTGCTCTTATCGAAAACCTTCAACGTTCTGATCTGAATCCCGTTGAAGAGGCTAAGGGCTATCGACAGCTCATCGATGCCAGCGGTATGACCCAGGAGGCATTGTCGAGGGCGGTAAGCAAGTCACGCTCTGCAATTACAAACTCGCTGCGCCTTCTCGATCTCCCTGAAGTTATTCAGCAGATGATTTTTGAGGGCAAACTTACTGCTGGTCATGCGCGTGCTATTCTTGCAGTTCCATATGAGGACGCTCGAATTCGACTTGCAGAGAAGGTTGTTGCAGAGGGCCTTTCCGTAAGAGCGACAGAAAATCTCGCTCCGTTGTTTTCTGCCGGAGAGACACCTAAGAAGCCGAGGCCTGCAACGCCTCAGTCTTTTAAAAAGGCTGCCCGCGTGCTTCGTCAGGTTTTTAATACCAACGTGCGTGTGAAGAGCTCGCGTGGAAAGAATAAGATTGAGATTGAGTTTAAAGACGAGGAAGAGCTCTCTCGTATTCTTGGCGAAATGATTCAGTTTGATCAAGGAGGCCAAGATGAGGAATAAGATTTTAACTGCGATTGCATTGGCGACGACTGTCGCAGCTGGTGCCTTTGCTGGATATAAGATCGCGACAGACGATGAACTTCGAGGTCGTCTGCTTCGAGGCGCGCAAGATATCGTCGATACTTCCAAGAAGAAAATGAATGTTATGACAGAAGATGTTGCCATGCGTACAGCTCAGGTAACGAAGAATCCTAAGATTAATCAAGGTTGGGTTAGCAACCAATGGGAAAATGTAGGCTATTAGGTACCTAACAATTACTTAGTATATTTTGATGGGTCCTTGTCTGATTCACGAGACAAGGACCCCGTATTTTGGCCGTAAAAATGGGACCAGTAGCAGCTGATTCAAAATTAAGGTCAATAAATGAAACGGCCACGATTGCATTTCCTGCAACCGTGGCCGTTCGATGTTTCACATGAAACGTTTTGGGGTGCGACTCCCCTATGCGTTCTTCTGAACTTTGAAGCGCTGCTTCAGCTGTCCGCAAGCGGCGTCAATATCGTTACCACGGGAGTTACGAATCGTGGTCTCGATGCCACGGGACTCAAGACGACGCTGAAGATCCTCAACCTTATGAATCGGCGACGGCTTGAGCGGGCTGCCCTCGATGTCGTTAAGCTGAATCAGGTTAACGTGGCACAACGTTCCCTCGCAGAAGTCGCAGAGCGCCTGCATCTCGGGATTCGTATCGTTGACGCCTTCGATCATGGCATACTCATAGGTCGGGCGGCGGCCAGTCTTCTCGGTGTAGAGTTGAAGCGCCTCGTGAAGGCGAAGCAGCGTGTACTTCTTAGCACCGGGCATGAGCTTATTGCGCGTCGACTGGATGGCGGAATGCAAGGAAACGGCAAGCGTGAACTGCTCAGGGATGTCGGCAAATTTGCGAATACCGGGAATAACGCCACTGGTAGAGACAGTGAGGTGACGAGCGCCGATACCGATGCCATCGGGGTCGTTGAGGATTCGCAGCGCCTTGAGAACCTCGTCGTAGTTGGCAAACGGCTCGCCCTGGCCCATAAAGACAACGCTCGTGGCACGTTCGCCAAAGTCGTTGGATACATGAAGTACCTGGTCGACGATTTCTTGAGCGGTCAGAGAGCGCTTGAGGCCGTTGAGACCGGTAGCGCAAAAGGCACAGCCCATGCCACAGCCTGCCTGGGTGGAAACGCAGACGGAAAGCTTGTTACGACGGGGCATGCCGACGGTCTCGACGGAAACGCCGTCGTGGTACTCGAGCAGATATTTGCGAGAGCCATCTTTGGAAACCTGCTTGGTGAGTTCAGTCGGCGTGTCAAAGGCAAAAGCCTCTTTAAGCTGCTCGCGGAAAGCCTTGGGAAGGTTGGTCATATCGTCAAACGAACAAACGTTCTTCTCAAAGACCCATTCGATGAGCTGCTTCGCGCGGAAGGCGGGCTGGCCAAGCTCGGCCACGAGCTCGCGAATATCGTTTTGGCTCAAGTCGCGAATGTCCTGAGATTTAGTCCTGGGATTCATGGAAGCCTTTCGATTTTGGGGAAACGTAGAGGGTATCGCTACAATATGGTATCAGCTGCAGAAATTATAGAGGAGGAGTCTGCCCATGCCGGGTAAAAGCCTAGAGAACATGCACGTAGCGGTCTTGGCGGGCGGTCATTCCGCCGAGCGCGAGATCTCGCTCAATTCGGGAAAGAACGTCGTGGTTGCCTTGAAGGAGGCCGGCTACACTTCGGTGGAGCTGCTCGACACGGCCGCTGATGACTTTATGGTAACCATGGCGACCGGCGGCTTTGACGTGGCGTTTATCGCCATGCACGGTGCCGGCGGCGAGGATGGCGCCATGCAAGGCGCCATGGAGACCCTGGGTATCCCCTACACGGCTTCGGGCGTGCTTGCCAGCGCCTGCGGTGCCGACAAGGAGGTCTCTAAGCTCCTGTACGCCAAGGCGGGCATTCCCATTGCCCCCGGCCTTGCGCTCGAGGTGGGCGATGAAGTCGATATCGATCATATCGTCGAGGTTTGTGGCGAGCGCTGCTTTGTGAAGCCGGCCGTCAACGGTTCCAGCTATGGCATTTCCCTGGTCCATGAGCCCTCCGAGCTGCCCGCGGCAATCGCCAAGGCGTTTGAGTACGGCGACAAAGTGCTGGTCGAGAAGTGCATCGAGGGTACCGAGATCACCGTCGGCGTATACGGGGAAGATGACGTGCGCGCTCTGCCGATTGTCGAGATTCGTAAGCCCGAGGACTGCGAGTTCTACGATCTGGACGTGAAATATGTCGACCCTACGGACATCCATCGCATTCCGGCGCAGATTTCACCCGAGAATTACGCTCGCGCTAAGGAGTTTGCCTGCGCCGCTCACAAGGCCCTCGGTTGCCTGGGTATCTCGCGCAGCGACTTTATTGTGAGTGAGGACGGCCCCGTTATCCTCGAGACCAATACCATTCCCGGCATGACCGATACGTCGCTGTATCCGGATGAGATTCGCCACACCGACGACATGACGTTCCCGCAGGTCTGTGACAGCCTGATCCGTATGGGCCTTCGTCGAGCGGGCATTGCATGCTAATCGAGGACGCGGTTTCGTCAGGAACGCCGCAGTTTGTCATCGACTCCTATGCCACGCTTGCCGAGCGCGCCAAAACACAGTCCTTCGGCCTTATCGAGGAAGATGTGATCGTCCTCGATACCGAGACCACGGGTCTTTCGGTGCAGGACAATGAGCTGATCGAGGTCTCGGCGGCCCGCCTTTCGGGCCGCGAGGTCGTCGACCGCTTCGATACCTTCGTGCATCCCAAACAGCTGATTCCCGCCGAGATTACCGAGCTCACGAGCATTACAAATGCCGATGTGGCAGATGCCCCGTCGGCCGTTGAGGCCGTGGCCGCTCTCGCCGATTTTGTCGGTGGTTGCCCGGTGATCGCACATAACGCCACGTTCGATCGCTCATTTATCGAGTCGGTCAAAGGCGGCGTCAACGTGAGCGATATTTGGATCGATTCGCTGGCGCTGTCGCGCATCGCGCTTCCGCGCCTGGCCTCGCACAAGCTGTCTTTTATGGCCGATCTGTTTGGCTGTGACTCGGTATCACACCGTGCCAATGCCGACGTCGACGCCCTGTGTGGTGTATGGCGCGTGTTGCTCGTGGCACTCACCGACTTGCCCCAGGGCCTCATGGCGCGCCTAGCCGACATGCATCCGGACGTGCCTTGGTCCTATCGTCCTATCTTCTCATTCTTGGCGGGGCAGAACCCTGGTTCTATCTTCTCTCTCAGCGCCGCTCGTGCTGACGTTCTCAAGGCCGATCGCGCCGACGATCGGGTGGACGCCGACGAACTGCCGGTACTCAAGATGCCGAGTCGTGAGGAGATTGAGGCAGACTATGCGCCAGGTGGCCTGGTCAATCGCATGTATCCCACCTACGAGCCGCGTGATGAGCAGATCTCGATGGCGCTCGAGGTCCGCGATGCGCTGGTCACGGGCACTCATCGTGTAATTGAGGCGGGCACGGGCGTCGGCAAATCGATGGCCTATCTGGTGCCTTTTGCCGAGGCAGCACGCCGTAACAACATCACGGTTGGTATTGCGACCAAATCGAACAATCTTGCCGACCAGCTCATGTACCATGAGCTGCCAAAACTTGCCGAGCAACTGGACGGTGGCCTGTCATTTTGCGCTCTCAAGGGCTATGACCACTATCCGTGCCTGCGCAAACTTGAGCGCATGAGCCGCGGCCAGGTCGAGATTACCACCAAGCGCGATCCGGCGGACACGCTCACGGCGGTCGCGGTCATTATGGCGCACGTCTGCCAATCAGCCGATGGCGACCTCGACTCGCTCGGCATTCGGTGGCGCAGCGTCAACCGCCCCGACTTTACGACGGCCTCGCGCGAGTGTGCTCGTCGCCTCTGCCCGTTTTTCCCTGATAAATGTTTGGTCCACGGCGCTCGCCGTCGTGCGGCGCATGCCGATGTGGTGGTCACCAACCATTCCCTGCTGTTCCGCAATGTTGCGGCCGAGGGCAGGATTTTGCCTCCGATTCGTCATTGGGTAATCGACGAGGCTCATTCTATCGAGCGCGAGGCGCGCCGTCAGTGGGCGCGCGTGGTGTCGGCGGACGAATCACGCGTTCTGTTTGAGCGCCTGGGTGGCTCGAGCACCGGTGCGCTAAGCCAGGTCTCCCGTGATTTGGCAACCTCCGAGGGCTCTACGCTCTATCTGGGCCTTACTGCCAAGGCGACGTCGACAGTTGCGCGCGCGAGCATGGCAATCGCCGACGTGTTCGACGGCGTTCGCGAGCTCGGCCGCCGTGCCCGCGGGGGTTATGACAATGCCAATCTATGGATTGGCCCCGAGCTGCGCGAATCTGACGACTGGCATGATTTCTTACAGTCGGCCTACGCTGCCATCGACACATTGGAACAGGCTGACAAGAGCGTCGACGCGCTGGTGCAAGCCGTCGCCGCCGACAAGCCCGAGGTTGTTGTCGACCTGGGTGATATCTCGCGCCGCCTGCACGAGCTGGCCGAGAACCTCAAACTCATCATTGATGGCACCGATGAACACTACGTGTATTCGCTGCAGGTCAATCGCAGGTTGCGTGCCGGCGGAGAGTCAATGACCGCAGAGCGCATCGACATTGGCGAGCCCTTGGCGACCGAGTGGCTGCCCGAGATTCACACGGCCATCTTTGCCTCGGCGACCATGACGGTGTCCAAAAGCTTTGAACACTTTAACCACGCGGTCGGCCTCGATCGCATCGGTGCTTCAACATCCTCATCGCTGCACTTGGACTCGAGCTACGACTTTGATTCGAACATGGCTGTAGTCGTTGCGGGCGATATCCCCGATCCGCGCGATCGTGAGAGCTATCTTACGGCGCTCGAGCGCGTGCTGGTCGACGCCCATCTTGCCATGGGCGGATCGGTGCTCACACTGTTTACCAATCGGCGCGACATGGAAGACCTGTACGCCCGCGTTGAGCCCAAGATGGCCCGTGCGGGTCTGGAGCTCAACTGCCAGCAGCGCAACTCGTCTCCTCGTCGCCTGCGCGACCGGTTTATCAACGAGCCGACCTCGTCGCTTTTTGCTCTTAAGGCCTTCTGGGAGGGATTCGACGCCAGCGGCGAGACACTGCGCTGCGTCATCATTCCCAAGCTGCCGTTCTCGAGCCCCACGGACCCGCTCTCGTGCGAGCGCAACCTGCGCGAAGACCGCGCTTGGGCGCGCTATTCGCTGCCCGAGGCGGTGCTCGAGGTCAAGCAGGCGGCTGGCCGCCTTATCCGCTCGTCGACCGATTGCGGCGTGCTGATTCTGGCCGACCCGCGCCTGGTGACGAAGGGCTACGGAAAGAAGTTCTTAACGTCGCTGCCCACGAGCTCCTACCAGCGCATCGAATCGGCGCAGATTGGGCACTATCTGCAACTGTGGCGTGCACGCCACGAGCGGCGGCGCTAAAGCGGACAAACGAGGGTTTTTGCCATATCGCACAGACGCTTTGACAGGGCGGGGTCATCCAGTATGCGGATGACCCCGCCCGCTGCGATTACCTGGCAGAACAGCCAGTGCTCTGACCCATAATGCACGGTCACCGTTGCCGTGTCTGCCCCGTTTGGCTCAATCGACATGATGCCGGCCCAGTCTAGGCGCTCTGCCATGTCGAGCGGCATGAGGAGTTTTGCGCTCTGCTCCGCTTTGGAAAGGGATTCGTGGAGGGATGCGGGCGCGGGCGCGTGGCGCTCCACAGAATCGTCGGTAAGGGTAAGGCCTTCGATTTTGTCCATGCGGTAGGAGCGCTGCTCATCGACTTCGACATCCCAGGCAATCAGATATGTTTGGTCGCCATGCGTCGCGATGCGCAGGGGGTCGATGAGACGCTCACGCGGTCGTGTGTCGTCCATCGAACGGTAGATGATGCGGCATCGCACGCCGTCTTGAATCGCGCAGTTCAGCTGTTGCCAGTGTGATCCTCGGGCAACGGTATCGACGACGTGCTGGTTGTAGCCGAGTTTCTCGGGTAGGAGGGCGTGTCGGATACGCTCTGCTGCCCGAGAGTCGATTCCCATCGATTCGAGTTCGTGGTTGAGCACGGCACCTTCGGCGGCACTTAGGCGCAAGGGCAGCACACGCCCCGCATCGCCTGTCAGGATGATGCACTCGCCGTGGCGTTCGCAGATGATGCGTGCTCCCGACTCACGGTCAGCGAGGGTCGAGACGATATCGATAATTTCGTCGAGCGTCGCACCCGTGATATTAAAACGGCTGCAGATATCCCCTCGTGTCATACCGGTCTCGCCGGCAGCGTAGAGGGCTTCCATGATGTCGATGGCGCGCGAGAGTCTCTGCTCGCTGGTGAGTTTACGCACGGGCATACTCGTGCACCGTCCTTTCGATGAGGTGGTTCCACGCCTGCTTGAGCGATTTGGGGGCCATGGGCCTCATGCCGTCCATGGCGTGGGCCATGCAAAATGAGGCGGCGGCTTCAAGGTCGCGCACGTCAACGGTCCAGGTCCATCCTGCATCGGTGTGTGCGAGCTCACCTCGCCCACGCGTGAGGCCGTTGATCATATCGATCTGCGTCTGAGGGGCGAACGAGAACGTAGCTGCAACGGGCGGTCGGTCGGCAAAATCGAATTCAAAGAACAGATAGTCGTTGAGATTGAAGTCCGCAGGGATGGCGTAGGCCTTCGAAGGACGCCATGCGCGAACGATACGGTCACAGCGGAATGTCCTGATGTCGTCGGTGGCATTGTCGAGGCCGCAGAAATACGCCACGCCCTCGCGCTCGAACATGCCGTAGACGCGGACGGTACGCTCTTTCTGCTCGCCGCGTCCGTTCTGATATAAAAATCGCAGCGCACAACGCTCGGCAAAGGCGCTCCAAACCGCATCGACGGTGGGAGAGCGGCTGATCGGCGCCTCGTCTACCGTCGTCCTGCCGGTGAGATAAGCAATCTTGGAGCGAATATCGGCAAGCGGTGCGGCAAAAGTGGATGAGCCGGCCGCTAGTGTCTGGTCGATGGCGTTGAGCAGGATATCGGCGTCGTCTGCGGTAATGAGGCCGCCTGCCGCAAACGTGTGCTCGCGGTCGATTGTCCACGAGCTTTCCTCGGTCTCCTGCGCGCCGGTGGGGCGAACCTCCTTGATTAAGATGCCGCGTTCGAGCAGCTTGTCACGATCGCGTCGAAACTTGCGCTTATCCGAGTCGATATTGCCCGAGCCATATCCCAGGTCAGAATCCAAGACGATCTGCTCGGTCGTCAGCGGTTCGGGGGAGCTATTGAGCACAAAGAAAAGATTGAGGATGCGCTGAGCCGTTTTATCGAAACTGGGCTCCGAATTTCCCTTTTTAATTGTCTCGGTCGTGTCGCTTGCCGTCATAGAGTCCTCGCATGAGAAGGTGGTTTGCTGCCATGATTTTAGTCCGATATGGAGATTAGGCTATATCCTTGTCCGCTCGGGGCGTTAAGATGGCCCGAATTCGGTCGTTTGCGCTCGCTCGGGGTATACTTTCGACTATATACGGTTCTAATGTGCATGCATTGGGCCTATTTGTCGGATTATGGATGTGGAGCGCACATGGCGAACACCCAGAACTATATTAACCACCTGCTGCAGAACACCGGCATTACGCCGGCATGCAGCGAAGAAGAGCGCTTGGCTGCCGAAGATATCGCTCAGATCTTCCGCAACCACGGCTTTGACCCCGAGGTTCAGGAGTTCAATGCCCCGGCGCCCAGTAGGTTGGCATTTGCCGTTACCGGTATTCTTGCGTTTGCCGGCGCCCTGCTGATGGGCATCGGCGGCGGTATCGGCTTGGTCGGCACCTTGCTGGCTATTGTCGGTGCCGTGCTCTACGTGCTCGAGCGCACAGGGCATCCCGTGGTTTCGCGCCTGGGCAAGACGGGCGTGAGCCAAAATGTCATCGCCTACCACAAGGCCTCGGGCCCGCTCGCGTCTCCGCGCAACCGCCCGGTGGTCGTTGTCGCACACTACGACTCTCCCCGTGCTGAGCTGCTCGCCCGCGAGCCCTATGCTTCGTATCGTGCGCTCATCGCCAAGCTGTTGCCCGTTGCCACGGTTGCCCCCGCTGCCGTTGCCATCCTGCGCATCCTGCCGCTCCCCGGCGCACTCAAGGTTCTGCTGTGGATTGTCGCGATCCTCGCTTCCCTCGTTGCGCTTGCCAACGCGGCAAACATCATCTCTAACCGCCACATTCTTCCCTATACGTCCGGCGCGGTGTGCAACAAGTCTTCTGTCGCCGCTATGCTCGGCGTTATGGACAACGTTGCTCCCTTCCAGGGCGAAAACGAGTTTCCCGACGATGTCCCGTTCGATACCTATTTTGGGGAGCAGAAGCGTCGTGCCGAGGAAATGGCGCGCGCAGCGGCGGAATATGCCGCGGCCCAGCAGCAAAACGACTACGGCAACACCATCGAGTATGAAGAGCCTACCTACGCCGAGGACGAATTCGGTCAGCCGATTGCTCCCGACGCTCAGACCGAGCCCGAACAGGGTGAGGCTTTCGACGAGCAGATCGAGGGCTTTGAGGGTGCATCTGCCGACGAGACGCTGATCGGCGCTATCGTGCCCGAGGATCAGAATCAGGCTGTCCAGGCCGAAGAGTTCAATGACGAGGTTCCAGCTGCCGAGTCGGCGGAGGAACCTGCCGCGGTCGAGCCCGAGCCCAAGCTCTATCGCAACGCCGCCGGCAACATCCGCTTTGGTTCGGATGCCATCCGTGCGCTCGGAATGCTTCCCGAGTCCTGCACGCTCGATTACGAGGAGGGCGAGGAGCCAACGTTTGAGCCCGAGCCTGCCCCCGTCGTGGCTGCGCCTGCGCCCGTTGTCGCTGCGGATGATGAGTCTGCCGCGGTTACCGCTGCCGTTGCCGATCCCGAGGCGGTGTCCGCGTTCGATCCCGCGGCAGGACTGGACATTTTGGCTCCCGCCGCACCGGCGCAAGACGTTGCGGACGAGTCTGACGACGATTACGTTGAACAACCGAGGCGCGTGTCTTACGAGAGCGATACTGATTTCTCGGCCGAGATTCCCGCGGCAACGCCGCATGCCGACATTGCATCCGCGTTCTCGTCGATTGGCGCCAGCGCTTCCAACTTCTTTAAGGGTGCGTTTGCAAAGGGCAAGAAGTTTGTCGACGATTTCGAGGAGAAGCGCGCTGCCGCACGCGAGGCTGCCGAGCAGGAGGCTATCGCTCAGCAGCAGGCAGCCGCGGCGGCACGTGAGCACGCGGCGCAAGAGTTCGAGCAGAACGAGGCTATGCAGTCCGCGCCCGTCGACGCCGCCGAAGCTACAACGTCTTTCGAGGCCCAGCAGCACGTCGATAGCACCATGTCGTTTGATGCCGCGCAGTTCGATTCCACGATAACGTTTGAAAAGCAAGGCACCGCGATTGCCGAGCCCCTTCCTGCTTCCGATGAGCAGGACGACGTGGCAGACGATGACGAGCCCATTGATGCTGCCGAAATTCAGGATGCAGCCGAGGACGAGTCCGTTGAGGTCAACTCTGACGAAGAGCAATACGTGGCAGCCGATCAAGGTGATTCGACCGAGGTCGAGCAGGAGGAAGTGCCTGCGGTTTCCGAGACTCCCGAGACGGATGAGTCGAGGCCTTATTCCACGCAGATTTTCACCATGCCGACCCCGAGTGGTTCCGGTGCCACGGTTGCCAATGTCGCTCCCACCCAGGACGAAACGGTCGATTCCCTTATGGCCCAGATTTCCTCCCAGGCATCGCCGCGTCCGCAGATGAATGTTCCCGATCCGGCGTCGGCACCGGCGCCTGCACCCTCCTCGTCTCCGCTGGCTTCGGTCCCCGATCCGTCGCTGCCGTCTATGAAGCAGGCAAACGTTGCGTCTCGCACGTCGCTGTTCGACCTTCCCGATCCCTCTGCCCAGGTCAACGACCCCTTTGCTACCGCCCAAGGTCCCGAACCCTCCCACTCCCTCCCCCTCCCACATCGGCACCCGTTGCGCCTCCTATGCCCGTTGCGCCGGGCGCGCAGCCGATCGAGACCATTCCAGCTCCCGCCCCGGCGGCACCCAAGTCTCGTAAGCGCGGCCTGGGTGGTCTGTTCGGCCGTAAAAAGAAAAACGAGCAGGACAGCATGAGTGACTGGCTGGGCGTCGAAGACGATTACGATGCCAAAAAGTCCGGTCGCGGTATCGGTTCGTGGGATAACTTCGAGGACGATAACGATGGCTGGAAGGGTGGCGCTACGTCTTCCGATGGCGCTTCTTCCGAAGATATGCTCTCGGCTGTCGCCTCTATGGGCGATGATGAGCTGCTCGGTCACGATATCTGGTTTGTGGCAACGGGCGCCTCGGATTGTGATGGCGCCGGCATGAAGGCCTTCTTGGCTTCGCATCGCGATAAGCTCCGCGGCGTATTCTTTATCAATCTTGAATCCGTCGGCGCCGGTAGGCTTTCGGTTGTGACGGTCGAGGGCGAACAACAACTGCTCAAGGGCGATCGCCGCATCATGAACCTGGTCAGCAAGGTCTGCAAGTCGTTCCATGTCGATTGTGGCGCGCTCGAGATGCCCTATGCCAAGACCGATGCCTATGCCGCGCTCGAGGCGAGCCGCCGAGCCCTTACCATCGCCGGCGTGGACGGCACGCGTCTGGCTTGCGCTCGTACCGAGGACGACCTGCCCCACAATGTCAACCCGACGAACATTGCTACGGTATCCGAGGTCGTGACCGAGGTTATCCGCCGTTCGTAGGCGGAGCTCTAAGGAGTCAACGTGTTTTCGTATATTAAGCGCCATTGGCCTGTCTACGTGATTTTGACCTTGATTGCCATTGCGTTAGGATTTGGGGCCGCCTACATCGTGGGTGCGAAGGGCTCGACCCCCGCCTCCGCAATCAGCGAAGAGGTGGAGCAAGAACAGAGCACGGGTGCCGATGGGATTCCTGAGTCCGAGCAAGCAATCGTTGATGGTGGATCTTCGTCTGCAGAGTAGATACGGCGATTTACATGATTGAAAGCGGGCGAGCCAGGGGACTGGCTCCGCTTTTTCATCGCGCTAGCGGTTCTTTGGGATCGACCTAAGGCGAGCGAACCATAGGGCTGCGGCACCCGAGGTCAGGAGCGCGGTGATGCAAGCGGCGATGGGAACTGGTCCTGTTGCCGGTAGGTCCTGCGGTAGGGTACAGCGTTGAATGACACAGTCCTCGTCATGTGACTCAAGTTTATCGCCGCCGCCGTTGCGACAAAGATCGACGCGTGCGCTGTTGGTGAGTGCGGTTTGGGGCGTATAAGCCGATGTTGCCTGCATGTGCACGACTGCGCCCCGAGCGTCTGCACCAAGGATTGCTTTGGCATCGTCAAGGTCGTCGTGCTCATCTTTGAGATCATCGCGGGTCCAAGAATCCGCATCGCTTCGAGTCGTAAAGTCGGCGGCTACCGCACCGTATTCAATTCGAATGCCCGTTACGACGGTATTGGATGCAAGGTCGAGCTCTTCCGCCTCGAGTGTGGTGGATTCCGTGGTCGAGATATCCGCCTTCCAGAGGTGCCAACCGTCGTAATCGACGAGGCGACAGTCCTCACCCAGGCTCTCTTTTACTTCGTCGGACTCAAGCCAAGGATTTTCGTGCCCATCGTCAAGTGTCGCGTTTGCCGGCTCATCGACGTCTGTCGAGTCCAACGGCGTCGTGCGATACCATACGTTGCACAGACCGTTGAGGTCGCCGATGGCGACGGGGGTTTCGATTGAGATGAATCTCGCCGTGCCGTCTTTGGCGCACTCAAGATCATCGGTAATCGTAAACTCATCAACCCAAGTAGCGGAATCGTTTCGAGCATCGATGGTATAGGAGAAAAGCCCATCACTATTGGTTTGCGTCGTGGCGCGGTTTTTACTATCGCCGTTAGCCAACAGGCCCTTTTCGATAGGTTGGACAAGTTCCTGACGCTTGTCGACCTGTCCCTTGATCTCGATGGGCGCATCCTTCATCGCGACGGATTGGACTTCTCCCGTATCCTTTATTTCAAACGTTATCTCCTCGGCAAGGTCATAGGTCCGCGGAGAAATCATTTCGCGCAACGAGTAGGTGCCGGGTGCAAGATGTTCGACGCGGTGCGGCTTGTCGGATGAGGTCCAGGAGTCTATTTCGGTTTTATCGGGACCATATAAGGTGAGTTGTGCGCCTTTCACTTCCTGCTCTCCGCTTGCATCGACCTTGGAGATATCAACCTTGGTGTAATCGTCGGATACGTTAAGCCGTGCTTCTACAACGGGTGTTTTCTGGTCGGCATAAGTAAGGTCGACAATATGGGTTGTCCGATCGAGCAAGAAGCCTGCCGGCGCTTGAGTCTCGACAACCTCGTAGCGTGCGGTGCCAGATCCCAGCGGGAGGTCGTCCGCGCGTGCTTCTCCAGTTTCATCCGTCGTGACGGTCGCGACAGTCTCACCGTCGAGCGCGGCAATGCTACCGTCGGGGCGCACGATATCACCCGAGGCACGGATCTCAAAGATGGCGCCCGCGAGGCTGCTGCCGTCTACGGCATCGGTTTTAACGATCCTGATGTTTCCGGTCGCGGCGTGGTCATAATACGAGGCGATTGCAACGGGCGTTAGGTTCATGTCGGCGGGTATGTTTACCTCGATCTCTTCGTCGACAAGATAGGGCTCTTTGGCCGAGGTTTCGCGTACATAATAGGTGCCCGGCACGAGCGATTCGGGCAGTGTGACGGTCCCGGTCGCGTCAGTCGTAAAGGTGTCCATTACGTTATGTGCTGGATACCAGCAAGTTTGTGAGACAGGTTCATGATTGCTGTCGAGGAGTTGGAAGGTGAATCCGGCTAGTGGAACAGAAGCGCCTGTTTGGGCATCGCGTTTTACAATCTGGAGATGCGTCGACAGAGCGTGGTTGTCCACGATATATTGAAGCTCGGCGCCGTTGGAAATCTGATTGGCCCCGACGGTCCATTCCCCTGCACGTTTAAAACCCTCGGGGACGGTTTCCGGAACCTCGTGAATCGTGTAGCCGGCACGGTCGTATGGGACGGCTCCGTGGACACCGGCGGGTCGCTTGCCTGTGCCGAACCATGCTTCGGCCTGATCTTTGGTGGAGGCAAAGCCATAGATGTTTGTGGTCAGTGTGCCAACAACCTGCTGAGAGCTGTTGCTGACAACCTCAAAGACAACACCACCCGCCGGCTGCTCCAGGCCGGATTGATCGCTATTGCCGTAATCCTTGAATTTGGAAATCTCAAGGTTAAACGCAATGGGGATATCGGAAATGCGAGATTCGATCTCGACCACGCCTGAATCGCCGAGCTGGTCGGCTCCAACGGTATAGGTCCAGCTGTCGTTGGATGGCAGGTAGCCCTCGGGGGCTTTTGATTCGTAGATGGTAAAGGTTCCTAAGGGGACATCGGCGAGGGTGGCCCGACCGCTTTCGTCGGTCGTGAGGATTTGCGCCCATCCAGGGGTTGATTGCGACACACACGTGAACTCTGCTCCTGCGAGTGAAGATCCCACCTGGGGGCCGGCATTCGTCGCGGCATCGAGTTTTACGATACGCAGGTTGATGGTGCCGGGCTGTTCATCAATGGCGACCTGTCCACCGTCATTCCCCGTGGTAAAGGCGATGCGATCACGACGGGGGACATAGCCGGCCGGCGCCTTCGTTTCAACTAGGTAGTATGCCGTGTTGGGCAGAAGTGTTGCTTGCGCTCGACCGTTGCTGTCCATCTGGACGGTGTCGACACGCGCGCCGCTGGCGCTCTCAAAAACATCGAATGTTGCCCCGTCAAACTGATAAGTATTGTTTCCGCTGGTAATGGCAGCGTTTGCAGACTGCTTTTGGAAGGAAACAGAGACCGCCGGCAGTACATAGAGCATGTCTTGACGTTTGCTGCCGCCCGATACGGCTCCTAGATAGCGCCGCGCGCGGTGCGGAGCGGCTTTGATGCTTCCTGATTTTGCGCTGTCGTGGAGCCACCGCGCAGCCGCCACGACTTCATTGTCGGCGGTAAAGTGCCCACTCTTGATTTTGCCCTGAGCGGTCGTGTAGGAATAGGTACCGTCGACATGGGTAGTGCCGTTGAGCATCCATACGGCAAGCTGGGTTGCGGCGCGGGCGCGATCGGGTGAAAGATGGTAACCGCCAAACGACGTGGCGGTAGGATATCCGTGACAAACGATTGCCGCGAACTCGTCGTCGAGCCACACCCAGCCTTGATCAAAGTTGAGCCATGGGCCGCCCGGCTTGGTGGGGCCGGGGCGCTCCTGGTTCATGCAGTAGGCAATCGAGGCGTCTTGAGCTTCATACTTGCCGATGAGGAAGGGCCCACAATCATCGCTAATAGTGCGGAAGCCGAGCTGGTCGTAGCCATCGACGGCAAATGCGGCTCCCGGTGCCAGGCAGCCGAAAAGCAGGAAGAGGAGCAGGAGCAGCGGACCTGTTGCGATTGCGCTGTGGACAGAGTGCGTGGGTGCGTTGGACATGGCTGCTCCTTATCCCTCGTGCGCCGCACGGGGAGGCTGCGACGCGTAGGATGAGGCTACCCCCGAGGTTCATGCGGGTAAGTACCGGAGCCTGACCAAAAGCTTGCCCGATTTCTGACAAATCGAGCTCAAATACAACAATCAGATAAAAGTGCAGGTAGAAGATGGTAAGAAAAGAAAGACAAAGGTCCTCATCTCCACAATTGGCGCGGTTTTCAAACGATTCTCCACAGCTAAAACAAGCATCGACACCCTTGTATCGAACAAGACAACCGCGTTATACTATCCCCCACATATGCGGGCATCGCCAAGTGGTAAGGCATCAGCTTCCCAAGCTGACACTCGCGGGTTCGAGTCCCGTTGCCCGCTCCAGTAAAAAGCACAAGCACGGCAGCGTTACGTTGCCGTGCTTTTTACTACCAAGCGCCGGGACTCGAACCCGCCAGGGTGCGAGCGTTAAGCAAACGCGAAGCGTTTGTAGCGAGCAGGCGAAGGCGCCGACAGGTGCCTGAAGCCGGTGCGGATTTGCGAAGCAAATACGCGGACGTCCCCATGCTCGCTCCAATTCCAAAATGTTAGGTTAATGCCTGCTGCCCATACTTGCACCTGCGCACGGTACAATGGTTGGGTTACGACCAACGTGCCAATAACCAAAAAGGAGCCGCTATGATCGATCGCTATACCCGCCCGGAGATGGGACACATCTTCTCCCTCGAGAACAAGTACGCCATTTGGCAGGAGATCGAGGTTCTGGCCTGCGAGGCCCAGGCGGAGCTCGGCAAGATCGGTATTTCCAAAGACGAGGCCCAGTGGATCCGCGACCATGCCAACTTTGAGAAGGCGAAGGTCGATGAGATCGAGGAAGTCACGCGCCACGACGTCATTGCCTTCCTGACCAACATGAAGGAATACATCGATGCCGATGTTCCCGAGGGCGACCCCAAGCCCAGCCGCTGGGTTCACTATGGCATGACCAGCTCGGATCTGGGCGACACGGCCCTGTGCTACCAGCTCACCCAGGCCTGCGACCTGATCATCGAGGACGTCAAGAAGCTCGGCGAGATTTGCAAGCGTCGCGCCTTTGAGGAGCGCAACACGCTCTGTGCCGGCCGCACTCATGGCATCCACGCCGAGCCGATGACCTTCGGTATGAAGTTTGGCTCTTGGGCCTGGGAGCTCAAGCGCGATCTGGATCGTCTTGAGGACGCCCGCAAGAATGTTGCCTTCGGTGCTATCTCGGGCGCTGTCGGCACGTACAGCTCCATCGAGCCGTTCGTCGAGGAGTATGTCTGCGAGCACCTGGGCCTGGTTCACGACCCGCTGTCCACGCAGGTTATTAGCCGCGATCATCACGCCTACCTCGCCGGCGTTCTTGCCACCACCGCGGCCACCTGTGAGCGCATCGCTACCGAGGTTCGCAATCTACAGAAGACCGATACGCTCGAGGCCGAGGAGCCGTTCCGTAAGGGCCAAAAGGGCAGCTCAGCCATGCCGCACAAGCGCAACCCCATCACCATGGAGAAAGTCTGCGGTCTGTCGCGCGTCGTGAAGTCCAACGCCCAGGTTGCCTTCGATAACGTCGCCCTGTGGCACGAGCGTGACATTTCGCACTCCTCTGCCGAGCGCGTCGCCCAGGCCGATAGCTTCATCGCCCTCGACCACATGTTCCAGTGCCTCATCCGCGTTATCGACGGCCTGCAGCTGTATCCCGCCCGCATGATGGCCAACCTCAATAAGACCCGCGGCCTCATCTTCTCTTCCAAGGTACTGCTCGCCCTCGTCGACACGGGCATCACCCGCGAGGACGCGTACGCCATTGTGCAGGAGAACGCTATGGCAACCTGGCACGAGGTACAGGATTGTGTCTCCGGCCCCACCTTTAAGGAGCGTCTCGAGGCCGACCCGCGCTGCACCGTCAGTCAGGAGAAGCTCGACGAGATCTTTGATCCGTGGGACTTCCTCACCCGTATCGACACGGTCTTTGATCGTCTGGAGCAGCTGAGCTTCGAGTAGGTTCGGGCATAACGTTAGCTTTTTAGGGCGCTTTGCTGGTAATGTGTGTTGCCGGCAAAGCGCCTCGTTGCATTTAGGGAAAGACGGGGATAATAGTCGTCTCGAATAACATTCTGAGAGGGGATCGCATGATTTCGTTTGATTACAAGCCTCAGGGCGTGTGTGCTCGCAATATTCACCTTGATCTTTCCGATGACGGCAACAAGGTGATGGGCGTTGAGTTTACCGGCGGCTGCGACGGCA
>CALLRY010000067.1:0-2039 GCA_938014285.1 uncultured Collinsella sp.
CTCGCTAACATGCTCAACGAAATGGGTGCCAAGATTGTCGGCGCCGGTACGCCTGTCGTGACCATCGAGGGCGTGGAAGAGCTGCATCCTGTTACCCATCGCGTGGTGGGCGACCGCATCGAGGCCGGTACCTTTATCGTTGCCGGTGCGTTGATGGCCGACGATCGCGGTGTCGATGTCACGGGCTTTTGCCCCATTCACTTGGGCATGGTGCTCAAGAAGATGGAGCTCATGGGTATCGACTGCGAGCGCGTCGAGGATGGCGTCCATGTGAGCCGTGCCGAGCGTATCAAGCCGGTCGACATCCAGACGCTTCCGTTCCCCGGCTTCCCGACGGACATGCAGGCGCAGATTATGGTACTCTCCGCCCTTGCCGATGGTAGCTCCGTTATCACCGAGAACATCTTCGAGAATCGTTTTATGTTCGCATCCGAGTTGGTTCGAATGGGTGCCGATATTCGCATCGAGAGCCACCACGCCATGATTCACGGCGTCAAGGGTTTCTCGGGTGCGCAGGTTACCTCGCCCGATCTGCGTGGCGGAGCGGCCCTCGTCGTAGCGGGCTTGATCGCCGACGGGACGACCGAGGTTTCGGCCATCCATCACATCAAGCGCGGCTACGAGCAGTTTGTCGAAAAGCTGCAGGCGCTCGGCGCGCATGTCGAGCATGCTACCGTCCCCGATCCCGTCATCTACTAATACAGGTTGCCTATGTTTAATAAAAAGCCCCTCGCGGATACCACCGCCCGAAGACCCTCAACTGGTGCGCAGGCCAAGATCTACAGTCGCGATAACGTGGCTCGCTATTCCGAGCGCGCTCGTCAACGTCGTCGTAGCCACACGATTCGTCACGTCGCGCTCATTGTCGTGCTTGGCGTGCTGCTGAGTGCCACTACCGCTGCCGGCCTGTGGTTTGCCACCATTATGGGCAAGCTCGGCGATTCTAATGTCATTACCGACAATCTGCGTCGGGTTCTGGTTGACACCGATGAGGCAAAGGATCCGTTCTACGTGCTGCTTCTTGGCACCGACGGCCGTCCGGGCGAGGATACGTATCGTGCCGACTCGATTATCCTGGCACGCATCGACCCCACGCAAAAGCAGGCGACGCTCATTTCCGTTCCGCGCGACACCAAGGTCGAGTACAAGGGCGAGACCATGAAGATCAACGCCTGCCATACCGTTGGCGGCGCCGAGGCCATGGTCGAGGCGGTCAACGAGCTGTGCGGTGTTCAGATTTCCCACTATGCCGAGGTCAGCTTCGACGGTATGCAGGCGCTGATTGATTCGGTTGGCGGTATCGACATTAACGCAACCGATGATGTTGACGACCCCGAGCACCTGGATATTAAGATTACCGCTGGCCAGCAGCATATGGACGGTGCCACCGCCCTTACCTATGCCCGCTGCCGCTACACCTATGCCGACGGCGATTACACGCGCATGCGCCACCAGCGTCAGGTGCTTGGCGCCCTTGCCAACCAGATTCTCAATAACTTCGATGCCACGAAGATCTTTGGCCTGGTTAATTCGCTGTCCGATATGCTCGTAACCGATATGAGCGTTCAGGATATCGTGGCTACGGTCAACGCCATGCGCGGTATGGATGTCGACGGTATCTACTCGGCCAACCTGCCCTCGTACGCCGACGACAGCACCATGATCGACGGTGTGAGCTACGTCTTTGTCTACGAGGACGAGCTCAAGGAAATGATGGGGCGCGTCGATGCCGGCAAGGATCCCAAGGGTCCCAACACCATGGGTCTTTCCGATGGTTCCAGCTCTACGATTGGCGACCTGAACAACAACACGTCTGACGATTACGCAAACGGTACCGCAACCTCATCGGTCAGCTCTGACGATTCCGATGACTCAAGCGATTCAAGCGATTCGGACTACTACGAAGAGCCCACCGGCGACGGCAACGGCTACGAAGCCAACTACTAGAGTTACGCGGGCTTACCAGCCCGCGTAACGGCTCGACGCTGCGCGCCGCCCAAGACGACAATTTGTCATTCAAAAGGCAAGGCATGACCAGA
>CALLRY010000068.1:0-2778 GCA_938014285.1 uncultured Collinsella sp.
AGCAGACGATTGAGTTTCCTGCCGGCACGCACGATGGCGACGAGGTCCGCATTAGCGGCATGGGTCATGCTGGCACCAACGGTGCCGCGGGCGGCGACCTGGTCGGCCGCGCCCATGTTGAGGCCGAGCGCTTGGAAGGCAAAGCTCGTACCGGTTTTTACCTGATGGGCATCGTGGCACCGTTTTTGGTACTCTCGGCCATCTCGGGCGTGTTCTCGGCCTTTGCCGTGATGTGCTTTATTCCGTTTACCATGGGCCTGTTCATGGTGCTTTCGGACGGTGTGCTTCATCGCAGTCTGCTGTGGTGGAAGCGCGGCGCGATGCAGTTTGCCAACGGTTTTGCCAACGGCTTCATGTTCGCGCTCGTGTCGGTTTGGTTCGCGAGCTGCTCGCAACGGGCCATGCTTTCGCCGTATCAAATGCAATAACATCAAACCCTCTGTTTGCGGTCGGCCCAGCTTGGGTATAGGACGCACTGTGACAATAATGAAAGTCGGAAGGATTCGGTCGTGTCGGAAAATAGGGATTACTACGAGGTACTTGGCGTCGACAAGGATGCCGACGCGCGGACGATTAAGCGCGCGTTTCTAAAGAAGGCCCGTACCGTACATCCGGATGTTTCGGACGACCCCGAGGCCGAGGCCAAGTTCAAGGAGCTCAACGAGGCCTATTCCGTTCTTTCCGATGAGCAGAAGCGTGCTAACTACGACCGTTACGGCACCGCCGACGGCCCTGGTGGTTCGGGTTACGTCGATATCAACGATATCTTTGGTGGCATGGGCATGGACGACTTGTTCTCGTCGTTCTTTGGCGGCGGTGCCGGCGGTGGCGCCCGCAGCCGTCGTGAGCGTCGTCGCGGACGTGACATGGCCATCTCGCTTTCGGTGACCCTTGAGGAGGCGGCGCTCGGCTGCAAAAAGACGATCAGCTATGACCGCCTTGCTCCTTGCGAGGACTGCAATGGCACCGGTAGGGCAGAGGGCGCACAGGAAAAGCAGTGCGGCCGCTGCCACGGTACGGGCTACGTCACGACGGTTCAGCGTTCGTTCCTGGGCCAGGTTCAGTCTTCCTCGCCTTGCCCCGACTGCCATGGCGAGGGCACGGTTATCGACCATCCCTGCGAGACCTGCGACGGTCAGGGCCGCACGCCTTCGCACGAAAAGATCGACATCGATATTCCCGCCGGCGTTTCGACCGGTCGCCAGCTGCGCGTGAGCGGCTTTGGCGAGGCCGGCCTTCGCGGCGAGCCCTCGGGCGACCTGATTGTCAACGTGCGTGTTGCCGACCATGAGCGCTTTAAGCGCAACGGTGACGACCTGTACCTGGTGAGCGATATCTCGATTGCGCAGGCTGCGCTCGGCTGCGAGATCGAGGTCGAGGGCATTATGCCCGACGAGGTCGTTAAGGTGACGGTTCCCGCCGGCGCCCAGTACGGCGACACCGTGAGCGTCAATAATTACGGCATGCCGCGCATTGGCGGTGGCGGTTCGCGTGGCCGCCTGATCGTGCAACTGCGCGTGGTCGTTCCCACCAATCTTTCCAATAAGCAACGCGAACTGCTCCGTGCTTTTGCCGATGAGATGGGCGATGACGTCGCTTCTGGTAAGAAGTCGGTGACCGACCGTATCATGAGTGCCCTCGACGATATCCTCGATTAAGGAGCCCGCGTGCTCGCACCCCATATTTCCGTCGTCAACCTCGGCTGCCGCGTCAACCGGGTTGAGTCTGACCGTATCACTGCCGATCTTATGCGTCTGGGCTTTGCTATTGTGGATCCCCAGGATGCCGATCTGATCGTCATTAACACCTGTGCCGTTACGGGCGAGGCCGAGGCCAAGACCCGTAAGGCCGTCCGTCATGCGCTGGCCCATCCTAACGAGCCCTATGTGCTTGTGACCGGTTGCGTGGTCAATTTACATCCCGAGGAGCTGCTGGAGCTTTCGGATCGCGTGATCGCCGAGCCGTCCAAGATCGATGTCGCCGAACGTGTCTGCGAGGTGTTGGGCGTTGAGTCCGATAGCGTTCCCGCCTGCAGCGATGGCGAGGTGGTCGATGCGCTCGGTCGCTCTCGCCTGGGCGTGAAGATTCAGGACGGCTGCAACCATCGCTGCACCTATTGCATTGTGTGGAAGGCACGCGGCCCCGAGCGCTCCGTGCCCGTCGAGTCCGTGCTCGAGCAAGTTCGCGAGGCCCAGGAGGCCGGCGTGCCCGAGGTGGTGCTGACCGGTGTGAACCTGGGTGCCTACGATGGCAAGAGCGCGACCGACGAGCATGTCGAAATCGATGAGCTGCTTGAGGCCATCATGGAGCGCACGTCTATTCCGCATGTGCGCATTTCCTCGGTTGAGCCCATGGATATCTCTGAGCGCCTGCTTAAGGTTATGGCGCGCTTTCCGCAGCGTATTGCCCCGTTTTTGCACCTGCCCGTGCAGTCCGGCTGCACGGCGACCCTGCATCGCATGGGCCGTCCCTATAGTGCGGAGGCCTTTGAGGACACGGTGCGTATGATTCGCGCCAATCTGCCGCAGGCGTCACTTTCTTGCGACGTTATTGTCGGCTTCCCCGGCGAGACGGACGAGGAGTTCGAGGAGTCGCTGGCGCTGTGCCGCCGTGTGGGTTTCTCGCGTATGCACGTGTTCCGCTACAGCAAGCGTCCCGGTACCCTTGCTGCCGACATGCCCGACCAGGTTCCGCCCGAGGTTATGGCCGAGCGCAGCCGCCGTATGCGGGCCGCTGCACAGGAGCTCGCTATTGCCGACGCTCGCCGTCGCGTGGGCA
>CALLRY010000069.1:0-9924 GCA_938014285.1 uncultured Collinsella sp.
GGTGTACTTCCTCATCCGCGCCATCGTGCTGCAGCTGGGCATGGACGCCAACGACATGAAGCTGCTCTCCGCCGTAATTGTCGCTGTGGCCCTATGCGTGCCCGTGGTTTGGGAGCGCTATAAGCTCCGCAGCTCCTACACGAAGGGGGATGAGGCAGATGCTTAAGCTCTCGCACGTCAAGAAGACCTTTAACAAGGGCACCGTCACCGAGAAGCGCGCGCTCACCGGCGTCGACCTCACCCTGAATGACGGCGACTTTGTAACCGTGATCGGCGGCAATGGCGCCGGCAAGTCCACGCTGCTCAACATGATCGCCGGCGTGTACCCGCTCGATTCGGGCGTTATTGAACTCGACGGCACCGACATCTCGCGCTTGAGCGAGTCGCAGCGCGCCAAGTACCTGGGCCGCGTGTTTCAGGACCCCATGCGCGGTACCGCTGCCGACATGCAGATTGCCGAGAACCTGGCCCTCGCCAAGCGTCGCGGCCAGCGTCGCGGCCTTTCGTGGGGCGTCACCAAGGCCGAGAAAGATGAGTACGTTGAGTTGCTCAAGCGCCTGGACCTTGGTCTGGACACGCGTCTCAACGCCAAGGTCGGCCTGCTCTCGGGTGGCCAGCGCCAGGCACTCACCCTGCTGATGGCCACGCTCACCAGGCCGCGCCTGCTGCTGCTCGACGAGCACACCGCGGCCCTCGACCCCAAGACGGCCTCTAAGGTGCTCAACCTGACCGAGGAGATCGTCGACGAGAACCACTTGACCACGCTCATGGTCACGCACAACATGAACGACGCCATCCGTCTGGGCAACCGTCTGATCATGATGCACGAAGGCCATGTGATCTACGACGTGGCGGGCGATGAGAAGAAGTCGCTCACCGTAGCCGACCTGCTGCAGAAGTTCGAGGAGGTCTCGGGCGGCGAGCTCGCCAACGACCGCATGCTGCTGAGCTAAAACCTGCCAAAAAGGAACAGGTCTATTTTGGTAGGTTTTATCTGCGCAAACGTCAAAACCGCCGCAAAGGGACAGACGCCCTTGCGGCGGTTTTCGCATATTATGTCGATAATCCGATATTCAACCAGACATTCTGGCTAAGGACTAAGGAAACTGCCATGAAAAGACTCCCCCGCCTTGCGTTAGCCGCCGCGTTGTTTGCCGGCTCGCTCGCAGGCATCCCAAGCCTCGCTTTCGCGGGGAACCTGCCCGCCGCTATTGACGGCTCCGTGGCCGTCATGCACACCAACGACATCCACGGCAGCTACAAGTACAGCTACAACGCAAGCAAGGGCACCGGCACTGTGGGCTTTGATGGGCTGGCGGTTCTCTATAGCGCCCAAAACAGCGCCCCCGATCTTTTGCTCGATGCGGGCGACACCTTCCACGGGCAGTCCTTCGCCACCATGAGCGAGGGCAAGAGCATCGCCGAGCTCATGGACACCTTCTATGTAGACGGCTACGACGCGACCACGCCGGGCAACCACGACTGGAGCTACGGCGCGGACAAGCTCCGCACCATGACCGGCTACAGCACCACCGGCACGCCCTTCGCCATGCTCTGCGCGAACGCGAAGTCTACGAGCGTCGTATGGAGCTCGAGCATCACGAAGACGCTCGATCGCACCTGGGAGGATAGCGAGGATCACTCCACATTCGACTACAAAATCAAGGTCGGCGTCGTGGGTGCCATGGATGAGTCGCTGGGATCCTCGCTGCGCGCGGACCTGGTCGCGGGCACGTCGTTCTCGAGTGCCACGAACGCCATCAATACCGGGGCAGAGCAGCTGCGCAAGGAGGGCTGCAACGTTGTCGTCTGTATCGCGCACACGCTCGACGCCAAGACCTTTGCCACGCGACTCCGTGGCGTCGATGCCCTTATCGCAGGCCACGAGCACATCAACCTTAACGAGAAGGTGACGGGAGCCGACGGCAAGACAATCCACGTTGTCGAGGCGGGCAGTGCCTTTGCCGAGGTGGGACTGCTTTCCATTCCGTACAAATACGACACCAATGGCACCGAGACGACCGACGATGACACGGTCACGGTCCCTGCAGACGGCAGCGACGAGAAGCTCTACACCGCCGAGAACGTCAACGACCTTTTGGCAGACCCCGACAAGGGCTCCGACTACCAAAGCTGCCTTGAAGCCGTCCGCAACAAGATCAAGCCGCTCGACGAGGACTTTGAAAACGAATCGAACAAGGTGCTCGGCACATCCACCACCAACTATTTCTACGGCGAGGACGCCGCAGGCACGCATGGTTGGGAAATGGTGCGCACCACCGATTTCCGTCCCAGCAAGGAGGGCGACACCACCAAGGCCCAGACCATCGGCCACGTGATTTGCGGCTCTTATCTTGCCCTGACGGGCGCGGACCTCGCTATCGAAAACGCTGGCGGTATCCGCGGCGGCATCGCGGCGGGCAACGTGACCGCTGGCAACGTCATCGCCATCTCGCCCTACGGCAACACCGTGGAGACCTGGACCATGACCGGCGCGGACTTCCTCGCAGCGCTCGAGCACTCGCTACAAATCAGCGACGATTGCAACGACAGCTACGAGCTTCAGCAGGCTTATGTGGCGGCCGGTCACACCGAGCAGGAGGCGCAAGACAAGTACAAGTGGCGCGATGACTCTGGCAGCGTTCTCTCCTTTGGCGGCATCAACGTGACGATTGATTGGACGCAGCCCGAAGGCAAGCGCATTGTGAGTGCCACACTCACCAAAGACGGCAGCACGCTCGACCCCGCCAAGACCTATACCGTCGCCACCAACAACTACATCATTACCAACACGACCGACTTTCCCACCTTTGCACACGCCACCAAGTACACCGAGTGGGGCACGTGCGAGGCGGCGCTGAGGGCGCTGATTGGGCAGAACGGCTGGGAGAGCAAGATGGCCGGGCTCGCCGGCACCATCAGCTTCGGCTCCGTAGCCGTGGACCCCACGCCCACACCGGCCCCGACGCCTAAGCCCTCGCCTAAGACGGACACGACGACCACGAAGGTCAGCACCAAGAAGACGAGCGGTAAGCTCGCCGCAACGGGAGACCGCACGCTGGCAGTAGTTGGCGCGTGCCTTATCGGCGGCATCATCGTCATCATCCTCGGCATTATCTGGAAGCGTCGACGCTAAGCTACACCGCCGGGCCTTGCAGCCCCGCCGCGTAAACCTTATATCGAGCACAGAAGCCCGTCCGAATTTGATCGGACGGGCTTCTTGGTGGGTATCATGGTTGGACGATCATTAGGAGGTTTTCCCTACATGGAATTGTTTGAGCCGATTCTTCATTTCTTTGAGCAACGGTGGGTCCACAACATCATCTGGGCCGTCATCTTGGCGATAGGCACCGCCGTCGCCGCCAAGGTCGTATCCAAGACCCTGAACCATCTGCTTAACCGAGACGATAACCCGCTTCCGGCATCAAGTATCTTCATCAACATCGCGCGCGCCGTCATCTGGATGATTGGCGGCAGCTTTATCCTCGACAACTGCTTTGGCATTAACGCAAACGCGCTCGTCGCCGCTCTTGGCGTCGGCGGCATCGCCATCTCGCTCGGCTTTCAGGACACGCTGTCAAACCTTATCGGCGGCATGCAAGTGACCTTTATGGGCATCATCAAACCCGGCGACAATATCGAGGTCGGCGGCGTATCCGGCGTGGTCCAAGACATCACTTGGCGTCATACAACGATTGAGGATGCCTGTGGACAGACCATCATCGTCCCCAACTCCAACATCTCCAAGAACACGCTCGTGCATTTGATGCCCTTTGGACGCGTGGCCGTGCCCGTTGCCGTAAAGGACACGTCTAAGTGGGCTTCCCTTGACGTGCTGACTGACGAGCTCACGAGCGCAACCAAAACGGCCGTCTCGCCCATCTCGGGCTTTGACAAAGAGCCCTACGTGCTCTTTAGCGAAATCGGCGACTTTGGCATCAAAGGAAAGATCATCTTTATCGTCAGCGACGACAGCACCACTTTCACCGCTGCCGACGCCTGCATCCGCGCCATCGCCCCCATCATCGCCTGACCTGTCAAATAGGGACAGGCACCTTTGTGGTGGTTTTCATTCGTGGTACCATGGTTTATATAGTTGTTTAAACGACTAAGGGAGCAACATCATGGAAGAGGCCTATCGTCAAGCACGCAAGCGCGGCGAGCAAGGACGTCGACGCGCCATTAGCCAAAGCGAGCATCCATACCTTACGGACCTCGATAGCTTGGTTGCTCAGCTCCCCTTAGGTCAGCGAGAGAATGTCGGCCTGCGGGATATTCCGCTCGAAATGGTCGTCGGCACGGTCACTAAGGGCCGTCAGTCCGCCTTTTCGTGTAACTTTATGCCCCTGCTTCCGTTTAGCACCGAGTTCGCCCGCAAGTGGTCCAACCTCTACGACATCCAGGTGACCGAGGGCTATCGCGACCCCGTCATCGTCACCGAGTTCATGCATCGGTTCTATGTCCAAGAAGGCAACAAACGCGTCAGTGTCCTCAAATTCCTAGACGCCCCGACGGTTTCGGCCAGGGTCAGCCGTCTCTACCCCGGCACATGGGATTCCGTCGAAAGCCGCCTGTATGGTGAATTCTGCGCGTTTTGGCGCGTCTGCCCCCTATACGAGATCGAGTTCTCGCGTGAGGGAAGCTACGAGACGCTCGCCAAGATGCTCGGTCAGAACCTTATCGAAAAATGGCCGCAGAAAAAGGTCGACTACCTACGCCACACCTTCCTGCTCTTTAAGCGCGCCTACCTTCGCGCAGGCGGCGACCACCTGGACATTACGCCCGCCGACGCCATGCTCGTCTACCTCAATGTGTACAACCAGGACCGCCTGCTGGATACGCCGACGGATATCGTCGTAAACCGCCTGTGCAAGATTTGGCGCGAGCTGGTCATTGCCGGCAAAAATGACGAGGACAAGGTCGATCTTGTCGAAGCGCCGAGCGTCGACGAGGAGGAGTCGCCCGCCAAGTCCACCTCCGGCGTGCTCAACTTCTTTATGGGCAAGACTGTCTATTCGGCGGCCAACCCCCTGCGTATCGCCTTTATCCATGAGTTCCCCTGTGCGACGTCGAGCTGGGACAGCCTGCACGACCAAGGGCGCCAGTATCTCGATGAGCACTTTGACGGTATCGTGCGCACCGAGGCGTTCGAGGACTGTCACGATCCGGACGTGTTCTACGCCGCCGTGGAAACGGCTGTCAAACATGGAGACAACGTCATCTTCTCGACCTCGCACCGCCTGATGGAATACACGCTCAGAGCTGCCGTTGAGTATCCCCAGGTTCGGTTCCTTAACTGCTCTATCGGCCTTCCCCACCAAAGCGTCCGTTCGTACTTTGGCAAGATGTACGAGGCCAAGTTCCTCCTGGGCGCCCTTGCCGCCAGCATGGCGGACAACCACCGCATCGGTTACCACGCGTCGGTCTTCGCCTCGGGCGCACTCAGCGAGATCAACGCCTTTGCGATTGGCGCCTCGCTGCTCGACCCCCGTGCGCAAATTATCCTGACCTGGGGCGATGTGCCCGCCGGAGGCCTTGCCGAGGCCATGTGCCGCGAAGGCGTGAGCGTCATGACCGGCGCTGACATGTCAAAGTCGCTCGAAGACCCAACGGCCTACGGGCTTCACCGCTTGGTCGACGGCAAAGTCACCGGCATCGCCATGCCCGTATGGAACTGGGGCCGTTACTACGAGCTCATCGTTCGCAGCCTTCTGCACGGCACGTGGGACGAGACCAGCGACGAAAACCAAGTGCGCGCCGTCAACTACTGGTACGGCATGAGCTCCGGCGTTATCGACATCCGTTACGCTCCGGGCCTTCCCTACCAGACGCGCAAACTCGTGCAGTTGCTCCGCAACGGCATTGTCGAGGGATCCATCAACCCCTTTGGCGGCGAGCTCCACAGCCAGAACGGCGTGGTACAGATCGAAGGCTTCCCTCCGCTGCCGAGCACGCAGATTGTCGAGATGAATTGGCTGGCGGACAACGTGGTAGGCACCATTCCGCAGCTCGACGATGAGCCGAAAGTCCCTGCCCTATGAAAATCCTTGCCATAGCCGATACCGAAGAACGATGCCTTTGGGAGTGCTTTCGCAAGGAACGCTTTGAGGGAGTCGACCTGATTTTGTCCGCCGGCGATCTGGACCCGGACTATCTTGAGTTTTTGGTTACGGTCATCAACAAACCGCTCATCTACGTGCGCGGCAATCACGATGACCGCTACGCACGTCATGCACCGGGTGGATGTATCTGCGTAGAGGACAGCGTGTACACGTACCGAGGGATTCGCATTGCGGGCCTTGGCGGGTCCATGCGTTATCGCGACGGCACCAACATGTACACCGAACGCGAGATGTCCAAGCGCATGCGTAAGCTGTCGCGTAAGGTTAGGATGGTCGGCGGGTGCGACATTCTGCTTACCCATGCACCCGCCGCCGGTATGGGTGATCTGGACGATCTGCCGCATCGAGGATTCGAGTGCTTTAACACAGCACTCGAATCCTGGAATCCCGACTACATGGTGCACGGGCATGTGCACCAAAGCTACGGTTGCGATTTTCAGCGCGAGCGTCAGCATGTGTGTGGAACGACGATCATCAACGCCTGCGGCTATACGCAGTTTGAGCTCGACCAGACGCGCTACCCCATCCGTGGCTGGCAGGCAGCCTGGCTCAATTCGCAAACCATGCGCCGCGAGCTCAAACGACACGATGCCATCGAGTCCTCAACAGCCAGAACACCCTGGTAACCACCTCAAAGAGGACACTGTCCCCTTTGAGGTGGTTTTGACGCGATAGCAAGAAACCCGGTCCTGCGCAGGGCAGAACCGGGTTTCTTTAGCAATGCTTGCTTTGCTCAGGCAGTAACTAGCAGTTACTCAGCCAGGAAGTCACGCTGGACAGCGGGATCGACCTTGACGCCAGGGCCCATGGTGGAAGACACGGAGATGGACTTGACGTACTTGCCCTTAGCAGAAGAGGGCTTGACGCGCAGGATCTCGGTGTACAGGGCAGCGTAGTTCTCGACGAGCTGCTGCTCAGAGAAGGACTTCTTGCCCAGGGGCACGTGGCAGATGCCATAGCGGTCAGCGCGGTACTCAACGCGGCCAGCCTTGAGCTCGGAGACCATCTTGGCGACGTCCATGGTCACGGTGCCGAGCTTGGGGTTCGGCATGAGGCCACGGGGACCAAGGATCTTACCGATGCGGCCAACCTTGGCCATCATGTTCGGCGTAGCGATAGCGGCGTCGAAGTTGATCTCGCCCTTCTGAATCTGGGCGACGAGCTCGTCGGAACCGATGATGTCGGCGCCGGCAGCCTCGGCCTCGCGGGCCTTCTCGCCCTCGGCGAAGACGGCAACACGAACGGTCTTGCCGGTGCCGTGGGGCAGGGAGATGGAACCACGGATGTTCTGGTCAGCCTTACGAGTATCGATGCCCAGACGGAAGTGGGCCTCGACGGTCTCGTCGAACTTGGCGGTGTCGAGCTCCTTGATGAGCTTGGCAGCCTGAAGGGGGGTGTAGAGCGTGGCGCGGTCGATCTTCTCGGCAGCGGCGTTATAGCTCTTACCATGCTTAGCCATGTGCATTACCTCCTGTGGTTAAACGGGCGTGAGCCCTCCCACATCGTATCGTGTGCCCTATTGCACACATTTAACGGGCGCCCCGGTCGGAGCACCCGTCGTTACCATAAGAAACCGCTACTCAGCGATGGTGACGCCCATGGAACGGGCGGTACCGGCGATGATCTTCTTAGCGGCGTCAATGTCGTTGGCATTGAGGTCCGGCATCTTGATCTCGGCGATCTTGGTGAGCTGCTCCTGGGAGAGCTGACCAACCTTGTCAGCCTGGGGCTTAGCGGAACCAGACTTGAGGTTCAGCTCCTTCTTGATAAGGTGAGCCGCCGGCGGGGTCTTGGTGATGAAGGAGAAGGACTTATCCTCGTAGACAGAGATCTCAACGGGGATGATGTCGCCCTTCTTGTCCTGCGTCTCGGCGTTAAAGGCCTGGCAGAACTGCATGATGTTCACGCCAGCAGCGCCCAGGGCGGGGCCGACGGGAGGAGCGGGGTTAGCTGCACCAGCAGGAATCTGGAGCTTAATGACGTTGGCAACCTTCTTCTCAGCCATGGTCATTCCTTTCGAATCACGAGTGTGAAGTACTTGCTATATCGTAAGCACGCACGTGTTAGAAGCACTCCTGAGATGAGCAGTCACAGAAGAAGCACGCTCGCGCGAACGGACGAAAACTTAAGCGATGACAGCGACCTGGTTAAAGTCGAGCTCGACCGGCGTCTCGCGGCCAAAGATCATCAGCGTGACCTTGAGCTTGCCGGTCTCGGTGTTAACCTCGGAGACCTTGCCATCAAAGTCGGTAAGCGGGCCATCGGTGACGCGGACGGACGTACCGACCTCAATATCAACCGAGGTGCGCTTGGGCGAATCGCCCTTACCGGGACGACGAGTCATCTTGTTGTACTCGTCGCGGGAAAGCGGAGCGGGCTTGCCGTTGCCGCCTAGGAAACCGGTGACGCCAGGCGTGTTACGAACACACGTCCAAGCATCGTCATCCATCTCCATGCGGACCAGGACATAACCCGGGAAAATCTTGGAATCCTTGGTCTCACGCTTGCCACCCTCTTTAATCTCGGTGACGCGCTCCATAGGAATCTCGATATCAAAGATACGGTCCTGCATGCCCATAGTCTCGATGCGATGCTCGAGATCGGACTTAACGCGGTTCTCGTATCCAGAGTAAGTGTGAACGACGTACCAACGCTTAGACATGGTTTAGCCCCTCAATCCAGAGAACAGAGCAAGAGCCTCGCCAAAGCCAGCATCGAGCAGAGCGATGACGACGCCGACGACGATCAGAGAAGCGCAAACGACAACCGAGTAGTTCACGAGCTCCTTCTTATCGGGCCACGTGACACGCTTCATCTCGGACTTGACCGAAGCGAAATACTTCTTGGTGCGGGCGAAGAAACCAGGCTTCTCGTTCTTCTTGGACTTCGCAGCCTTCTCGTTCTTCTTGGCAACGGCCTTCTTGGCCTCAACCTTGGAGTTGGCGGCAGCGTTGTTGGCAGGCGCCTGCTGCTGAGCCTTCTTCTTGTTCTTCTTGTTGGCCATTTGGGTTACCTCCGCGCAATGCGCTTATACATGAGTAAACCGTAAGCCCCCAAGTGGGAGCTTACGGAATAATGACTGGCACGCCAGGAAGGACTCGAACCCTCAACACTCGGTTTTGGAGACCGATGCTCTACCAATTGAACTACTGGCGTATGTGACTAGAGACTAGCGAGTCTCTTTGTGCAGCGTGTGGTGACGGCACCAGGGGCAATACTTCTTGATCTCCATACGATCAGGCATGGTCGACTTGTTCTTGGTGGTCGTATAGTTGCGGCGCTTGCACTCAGTGCACGCAAGAGTAACTAGAGTACGCATGTATCCTGAACCTTTCATTTCCGCCCCGTACGGGCACGAGTTGTTACTTTATCAGCTCTACGTAAGTGCTGTCAACGAAAACCTCGAATCAATTGGTTCTCGGTGAACCCATTCATATTTGGAACACATCAATGGAGCCAACGAGATCTAATCGACGGTGCACCCAGGACCATTATCGATCCTCTCGACACCAGCAACGGCTCAATATCCATTGCAGAAAAGAACCCGGCACCCATATAAGTGCCGGGTTCTCTAAGTCAGCTATATCAAAGAGCTAATTTACTCAATGATCGTGGAGACGATGCCCGAACCGACGGTGTGGCCACCCTCGCGGATAGCGAAGCGCAGGCCCTCCTCCATGGCGATCGGGTGGATGAGGTCGCCCTCGATGGTGATGTGGTCACCAGGCATAGCCATCTCGGTGCCCTCGGGGAGCTTGACCGTACCGGTAACGTCGGTGGTACGGAAGTAGAACTGAGGACG
>CALLRY010000070.1:0-9908 GCA_938014285.1 uncultured Collinsella sp.
CCGCAACATCCACCGGCACCAGCGACGTCAACACGGAAAGCGACGACGGCACCACCGCCGCAACCACCACCTCCGCCCCATCCCTGCGAGCCCGCACCAACCCCACGCCCGCGGCAATCTCCGCCACGTCACAAACCACCTACGCCCACTCCGCCACGGCAACCCAAAACGGCGTCACCTTCACCGTCTCGTGGAACGACGCCCCCGCGGGCACCGCGACGACCTTCCACGTAACCCAAACCAACGGCTCGTCCCAGGCCAAGGCGCGCATGGACGTGCCCACCTATTGGGACGGCGGCAGCCATGAGAGCGTCTGCGACCCGTCGCGCGCGGCATGGGGCAGCTACTGCAGCCTGGGCACCGCGGGCCACGACTTTACCTTTGACTTCACGGCATCGGGCACGTACCGCATCCACTTCTACTTTATGGACAACGACAGATACGACCCCCAAAACGACAAGGGGATCTACTACCTGCGCACCACGGCGGAGGTGACCGTAAACGACGCCGCCCGCCCAAGCGTCACGCAGATCGTCAACAACGCCGTGGCCCAGTGCAGGCAACAGACAAACGGCTCGGAATACGACATGGCGCTGTGGCTCCACGACTGGACGCTCGACCGGCTGGAGTACGACCACAGCCTCAACTGGTGCTCGGCCGAAAGCGGCCTCACGCGCCACCAGGGCACCAGAGAGCTACCAGCGCATCTACTCCAAGCTCCTTAACGCAGCGGGCATCGCCAACGGCCGCATCGCCGGCAACGGCCATACCTGGAACGCCGTAAAGATCGACGGCAAATGGTGCCAGATGGACCTAACCTGGGACGACACCAACGACAACTGGTATGGGGACCTGGACCAGCGCCTTGCCGTTGCGCGTGCGGTCTGCTCCGACTCCCCCGTGCTTCTGCTCGATGTATGCACATCGGCCCTCGACCCCAAGACCGAGCGAGAAATGCTGGACCGCATGCGAAATCTCGGTCATACCGTCATCATCGTCACGCATCGATCTGCTGCGTTGGAGGTTTGCGATCGGGTTATAGGCCTTGCATCTAAATGGTGATCTGCCGAGCAGGCTCTGCTCCCCAACGCCATGCAACTTACTTCGGATCGGACTCTACACCACTTTCTCGGCACTATCGGCGCGATCGAAATCATAAGTCACATTAAAGCAGTGATTAACACTTATTTCTTCAATGCGCAGGACCACTGCATGAGACCAGCTCTAATCAACGCAAAATAATGGGAAGAGAATTTACGCGCAAGGTATATAGGCCATTTCCAATTATTATATGCAAGCTGAGCGGCCCCATTACCAACCACAAGCGCCCAGACGCCCATGCCAGTAAAGGAAATTAAGACATACGACAATACAAAACCTGCAATAGCCGAAACTATATAAGCCGGGAGATAGGGGATTTCATTCGTACTGATAATGTAATTACAACACAATGAATGATGGTTCCAAACCGCAAGATAAACAACCAAGGCGAAATAAAGAAGCCCGTCGGGGGAAAAACCTTTCTTAACTAGGAACAAGACTGGGAAGCCGACAAACCAGACACCGATCGTGCATACAACAATTAAAATCCAATATAGAGACAGACTTTTTTCAATAATTTTTCGTGCAGTCTGAACTTCGCCACCAGCATAAGCAGATTGAAACATTGGAATAAAAGATCGAACGTAGGCGCTGGCAAACCCGTAAATTGCACCGCCAACTTGAATAATTAATGAATACTGAGAGTTAACCTCCACACCAAGAAAATAGGAGCAGAGCAGCGAACTCAACTGAGTGGAAGCATAGCAGCAAAGTTGAACAACGCCGTCCCTCCACGCCAAATAAGCCACTGAAATAAACGTTTCTTTTATTTCAGAAATAGAAACACCCGTACAAGCATCGTTTGCTTTTTTTATCGCCTCTGAGTGAACCTCCAGAAAGCGACCGCAAAAAAATCTCAGCACAATGTCATTAAACAGATAACCGATGGCAGCGCCAATGATGCCAAAACCCATAAACAGCAAAAACGCAGAAACCACAAGCTGCCCAATGCGACCATAAGACTTTGCCCTGCTTTCAGCGGAAATATCCCCGAACCCTCTCAGGCAGGTCGTATAATGAAAAAAGAATAGATTAAAAAACACATCAAAACAAAAAATTAACCATGCGGTCCAACAAGAAAAGGGATCAATAGCACTTGAAATTGAAGAAATGTAGGCAGTTCCAACTGTAGCGGTAAGCATCAGGACAACGCAAGAAATTAACGCGTAAACAATCCGGGATGTTTTAATCAATTTGCCAAGCAGCTCATAGTCTACAGAATCACCAACTTGAGATGAATCGTAGCCGCTCTTGCTAATGCTACGCGCACCGCTAAGACAATAGACAATATTTCTCGCAAAAGTTGGTGTAAAGCCAAATTCAAATAACAGCGTTAAATTCCCAATGGCAACAAAAGTGTACCAGAGACCAAGTTCGGCGTTAGATAAGTAAGCAAGCAGAAACGGAAGAAGAAGGAAGCTGCTCCCCATTGAAAGAACAGTGCTTACATAGTTCCATATAATGTCTGACTTGGTAGTATTAATTTTTGCCATTATTTAGCCATCTCCACAACATCCTTTGATGGCACCCTGGATTGACAGGGCCCCTTATCTGAAAAGGCGGGCAGCGCCATAAGCATAAAGAAATTACATGCTGGATATAACATTCCGCATTCAACAAACCCCATTAGGGAATACAAGACCAAGCCCATGAATGTCACGTGGGCCGAAATACGCGCTTTATTTATCGCTACGCAATAGAAAGCAACAAACGCGGTAAATGGGATCAAACCGTATTGAATAAGTAGTCGACAATATGCATTGTCAAGCATGACTCTTGTTTGTATTAAATAACCACCCGTTGCAGACGGCAGCGAAACTATGGCCGTTAAGTCATTACCGAAAACAGTCAGAGGGTAGTTTTCAAAATAATAGGCGGAATAAAAAATCCGGTTGGTCATTAAATTATCAAGCTGAACAAGACATTTATTGGCACCATGGGACCACATAAAGGGCAGGGCTATACTAATAATCGCCAGAAAAAGCGGTAAAAAAGTAAATAGGGACCCATATGGTTTTGAACGGGGGCTTCTGAATGAAATAACCGAATACAAGGCCATTACGAAAATGCCTGCTGCAGAAGTTTTTGAATCAGCTACGAAAAAAGCAATTGCGAAACAGAAGATGCCCGCAAGACCGCTTCTGCCTTTCAGCTCAAAAATAGAAGCAGAATAAGCAATAAACAAAAGCTGTCCAAAATTATTAGGATGGGCAAAACCCATCGAATTTCGTACAAAATTGCTACCGCGCGACATTAATACAGAAGGAATGGCACCGACACTATTGAGACCAACAACCATCAATAGCATAAAGACGGACGATACAAGAATAGACCTTGAGATGTAGTATTCAGGGACGTCTTCAGCGCAAAGGCAAAACAGCGCCAACCAAATAATCTGAGGGGCTTTATTTGATTTCAGCGACCCGACGCAAATTAAAATCAGCAGCAAGCCAACTAGCACTTTCACATGAGAAGTCTTTTGTAGTAAAAGCTTCAGCAGTAGAAACGCTAAGGCAAACAACTCAAGGACCAGCGAAAGCACCGCAAGAGAAATCCCAAACACATTGGTAGCATTTACTGATCCAATATAATAGGAAACTGAAAATAAAGCCAAAGCAAAGCTGAACAGTACAGCCCCGGCATTTGCTCGTATAATCTCAGTCCATGATCTTTCCACATTAGTCAAATTCAATTAACGTACCCCATAAACAAACTTAGTAAAGCCAATTGCAGCCATAACACGCCTCGCAAGAAGAAGACGGATCGTAATGCGATTTTTCACTTCAGAGATAAATCGACGTGAATAGCGGTGAGAAGCAAAGCCTTCCATTAAATAGCTGAAATACGACTGGCAGACCATATTAGAAACAGGCTTAAAAAGCTGATTCGATTCCAAACGTGCACAATTACGAATCAAAGATAAGACTTCCCTGACTGCAGATTGCTTATATAGTTCGCTTAAATCCGGATTCACGTGACATAGCTCATATAGTTTTACCAGTAAATTATCAACACTCTCGATAGCCGAGATATCAGTATTTCTCGTTACTGAATCACTATTGTTGACATAGCAATAGACCGCCGAGTCCACTACTTTTACACTTTCAGCCAGACGATAAGCATCTACCATAAACAACGCGTCTTCACCGAAACGAATGCCATCTTCAAATTTAAGAAAACCATTCCGGAATAATGATTTCTTAAATATCTTTCCACAAACGCTTCGGAATACAACACCTTTAGTAAAGCTCGAAAACGGAACTTTATTAACATTATCCCAAAATGCAAGGCTAAGAGAGCATGCTGTTTTCCAGTCGATGCTTATAGCCTTGCCCGAATAATCGCCATGCTCATTCAGTAGAGCCCCGATAACCAAGCTACAGCCATCTGAGGATTCAAGCAACAGCCTAACTGCATTTATAGGCAGCATATCGTCAGCATCAACAAATGCCACCCAATCACCGGAGGCCTCATCGATACCCCTATTACGCGCCACGCATACACCACTATTGTTTTGACTAATCAGCTTAATCCGGTTGTCGCCCTCTGCAATAGCCATAACTAGCTCAGCGCCACGATCTGTCGACCCATCATCAACAATAATTATTTCAATGTTGCTCACACTCTGACGCTGAAGACTATTTAATGTCTTTTGAATCGTTTTTTCAGCGTTATACATCGGAACAATCACGCTCACGAGAGGATTGACGACCAAGGAAGATTGACAGCAATTTACTTGCTTGCTTGTTGACGTCATAAACAGACGCCCCCCCCCGCAAGCTTATTTGGACGACCCATAGAAATAATTGCGTCAATCCATTCGGCAACATTAAAGGAGCACTTTAAAAATTTATCAGAAATATCAGCCGCATCTGGAACGCCAAATGAACAGACACAAGGTAATCCGTTAAGCTGGGCTTCAATTGCGGCAACACCAAGTCCCTCAAACGTAGATGGAAATACAAAACAGTCAAATGAAGACAGAATGTCTTTAATATCTTTTCTTTCGCCTGCAAACAAGACACTAGATGAGATACCCAGCTTAGCCGCAGATTCCTGAAGACTCTTGTGTAGTGGGCCATCGCCAACAATCATTAATTTACAGTTGGATTTAACTGTTAGCAATTCCTTCATTATCTTTAAAAGAAAAATATGATTCTTTTGACTAGTCAAACGTCCAACAGTACCAATAAGAAAATCTTTTGACGAAAGGCCGAACTCTTCCCTAATTACTACCCTGCTGACAGGATCGTACTCCATGTCATTAAAATTTAAGGCATTTGGAAGCACCTGAAAATTATCGCCCCAGAAGAATGAACCCGCTTCTTTTGAACACGCAAGCCTAACATTAGAATTACGTAACGCCGCACGGCGATTAAAACGGCTTATAACTTGAGTCGGCAAACCGCCCAAAAAACGAGAATTGTGAGAATGAGCAATGCGGACAGAGACATTCGCCCGTTGAGCTGCTCGCAAGACATCCGCATATAAAAGATGATTAAAGTTACACCAAACCGCCTGGTAACGATTTGGTTCATCTTGAAATAGATGGTCTAGATACTCAAAGCGCTTAATAGGCCTATCAATATCCGGGCAAATGTGGATTTCGGAGTTCATCTCATGAACGAATGCAACATCTGATAAATCAGACGTTGCAAGAAATTCAAACGTAGCATATGAGCTAAGGGCCTTTATATACCTACCAACAACGATTTCGGTTCCACCCAGCCCATTTGAAAGGCCAGATACTAAAACCCTAGGCTTATTGTGGTCTAAAAAGCCTTCCTTCCAAATCTAAGTACCGATAGAACAGAGGAGATGAACCAAGACAGCTTGGGTCCAATTACTGGCGCAAGCTTTTTCCGCATTTCAACACGGAACTTCTTAGCGGGTGACAACCAGGTGCCTGAATAATGGTGAATAGAATATGTATCATCAGTAATTTCAAACTTGCCACTATGACTGTCTAGGGGATCAAAATAAGTAGCAGGGTATGCAGTGAAACCATTTAACTGCTGAAATGAACCATCTCTCTTAAGAGCACAACTCACTTCCAGGTAATCAGTTAGTACCCTCGGAGAGGTATCCATAGAGTTGCGGCCTTTTCGCATCTCAAATCTCATAGATTCATATAATTTTGCGACATCGCTCATGACATGGCTTCCGGCCTCAGAACCCATGATGAGGCCGGGATTCAAGAAGAAATTATTCTTCATGAATCCCGCAAAAGCCTCATTATCTAAAAGCTCGTCCAGAGGCTTCAGGACTTCGACATCTGTATCGAGAAGGATTCCACCCTCTGAATACAGTATTCTGTAGCGCGCATAATCGCTGACAAACGCCCATTTTTTTGAGGCATATGCCTCACGACAAAATTCACATTGAGTTATATCGAAATTGCTTTCGTCCCATCTACGAATTTCCCAATCAGGCATGACCTTCGACCAAGACTCAATGCATTTTCTTTCAAGTTCAGGAAGCTCACTTCCACCGAACCAGATGTAGTGCAGAACTTTAGGAATCATCAATTCCCTTTCGAACAATAGGCTACTTCTTTATGATTTTTTTAACCAGACGCTTCATCGGGTCATAAATTCCAAGCTTTTCGCATGTATGCCTAGCAAAGCGCTCGGCTTTTACTTTTCCGGAATCGGGGAACCACTTATTCATAAGCTCCTCACCATCCAGATTCGCCACATCAGCCATGAATTCATCGCGACGCGGATTCGGCTTCACGGACTTAGTAAGTTCACGAACACCTTCTACTGCAGCCTCAACATCAATCTCCTTCATACGGGCATAGCTTGAGGCTCGATCAAGCAATTCTTGTCCCTCATCGCTTTGGATGAGAACTCGAGTGACGCCTCGATTGTCGTCGAACTCTTTCGAGAGTCGATAAACATCGAAGAAATCCCAGCAAGTCAAATCAGTAACGCGATAACGCTTTTTAAACGGGCATTCGTAACAAATGGGTCGATCTGAAAGATCAGCAAAAAAGGCCCTTAGGTAAGGATCTGTTTCGACACCTTCACTGTACAGCCGTTCACCATACAGAGTCTCGCCTTCGAGCTCGCACATATTTGAATAGCGATAGCCAAACCGTGATTTATCTCTAAAAAGAACGGTCTCACCTTTTACGCCAACCTTTGCGTCAAGCCATTCGACCTGCCGCGCGAACACAGCGCGAGCGGGGTTCGCGCGGCAGACGAAGTCTGCCACGCGTAAATTTGCCGGCTTGCCGCCCAAAAATCGAAGCAGGCCTTCGCATTGACAAGGGGTACCAATAAAGAGAACTTCACGTCCAGTTTTTAGTTGTTGTTTGACCTCGGGATACGCAGGGCCAACAACGCTCTGAACATATTTACTGTTGCGGAAGCGCCAAAGTTCATCAACGCTTTCCACAGAAAAATGTCCGACCTTAAGTCGCCCAGGGGCTCCTTCGGCTCGCACAAGCTGTTCACCGCGCAAATAACCTGCACCAAACACAATACCGCCGTTGGCAATCACGGCCTGAGCAAGGGCAGTGAAGGCTCCGCCAGAAGTGCTTTCAGCAAGCACCTTTTGATCATTATGCTGGACTAGAAAGGCTCGTTGGGACTTAGGCTCGTCCTTATCAACATTAAGCACTGGGCAAGCCTTTTCCCATAATCCGCAATCAATACACTGGTCAGCATTGACTACGGGGTACTCGCAGCCCTCGGCGTCATATTCCATTGATATGCACTGCTTGGGACATTTTTGAGCACAGGCAGCGCAACCGCAGCATTTACTTTTGTCCGTGATGGAGATCATACTGTTCCCTACAACTCAAGAGCTGATTTAAGCCAATTGGCCGATTCATTCCTATACACATTAAGTCGTTGACGTACTGACACAAAGTCGATTTCATTTGCCATTGCGGCACGGAAAGCATCCTTCGATTCGCAAATACGATCGGAGTTTCCAAGGACACGCAACAATGTATCAATACGTGAGTTCGTAGACTGAGCACCCATATTCTCGTGGCGACGGAACGAGAAGAAGGGCACCTCAAAAATATTTGAGAAAACGCTTCCGTGGAAAGAGTCAGTACAGACATACGAAGCATGGGCAATCAAGTTGACCCACTCAGCCGGACCGGCTTCCCAAGGATAATAATCCGCGTAATCGTCATCAGCCTTAACATACTCATCGGGATGAGCAATGGCGACGATCTTCAAATTATGCTGCTTGGCAAGCTCTTGGGCACATTCACGATTCCATGCATTCTTACCCATGAAATAGCAGAAAACATAGGGCTCGTCAGGAACGTCAATCGAAGAGGAACAAGCAAGGCTTGCCCACTGATCTCTAGCCAGCAGCATCGTAGGGTCGCATACAACAGAGCATCGGACGCCCGTAGCTTTCTCTACCAAATCCGCTCCCGTATCCTCGCGAACAGAAATGGCCGAAAAATCGGAAAGAAAATCTTTTGTTTTACGAAGATATTTTTCAGAAAGGGAAGATACTCCAAAACTAGTGGAATAAGACACCTTGCGGACAGGAGGCTGCACGAAAGATAGTGTAAAGTACCTACCAGCAATGTTAACAGGCAACCAAAGCTGATCGCTGCCAACAACAACGCTGTCATAATCAGCCACAAGCGCCCCAAGTTCTTCAAACGAAGCGGCTTGAGGAGTAAAACTAAAATGTGTTGACTCGAAAGATGAAAATGCACTTTTCCTCTTTGCCATTTTCTTTCCAAAGTCAGCATCAAACTTCTGCTTGATGCGATGCTTTACAAAACCCAGCTTTGCACGATAAAGATCTACATCAAATAGATGCTCAAGATAGTAATCATTGCGTCCTTCAGAAATAGCATGACCCAGGCCACGTTTATCAATAGTATTGACTTCAACTCCCAGCTCCTCAAGGGCACGCTGGGTCGCGTACGCCTGAAGAACGCTGCCAAAGTTGATTTTGTCATGACACGACGCGACTGCGACTCGCTTAGAACATGTAATAGTCAAGCTATCCCCTTAATCAACAGAACCTAAATAGGTCATATAACAATCCAATAACACTCTGGCCGCAGCATTAATTTCAAATACCTGCAAACCGGCATCGTCGCCAGGCGCGAAGACCTCTGTGCTCAACTCAATAAGTCTTTCGGCCCACTTTATACAGGAGCTAGAAAGTGATTCAAATTGCATCATGGATGTAACAGCGGTCTCAGAGGTAACGGTATCAGACGCAAGAATGGGTGTATGCGATGCCTGGCATTCAACTCCGACCATTGGGAGGCCTTCATACAGGCTCGGCAGGCAGAAAACATCAAATGCTCGATATAAAGATGCTGCGTCGCTTCTAGTGCCCAAAAACCGAACAGAATGGCTAATCCCCAGACAATCAGCTTGGTCCTTTATCTGTTCAACCAACGGACCAGAACCAACCAAAACTAAAACTGCATCATTACGAATCTTTAAAACCTGATCGAATATATTAAGCAAATATGAGTGATTCTTCTGCTCTGTAAAACGACCAATGTGCCCAATTAGAAGCTGTCCATCAGCAACACCAAGCGATCGCCGCGTCCTTAGGCGATCCTCATCATCTGGCGCGAAAACAGACAAGTCGACAGCATTACGCATGACTACAAATTGAGAACTCGATCCAAATAACCATTCACCAGCGAATTTACTACATGCAAAACGGTGAGTCGGATACCGGTTTGATTGCGTTTTCAGCACGGCCTTCAGGGCATTCTTGGCATACTCACCCCTACCACTCGTAGAGTGGCTATGGGCGATACGCACGGGGACACCCGCCTTCTTCGCAGCACGAAGAGG
>CALLRY010000071.1:0-1339 GCA_938014285.1 uncultured Collinsella sp.
TCAAAGCTCTTGGTGATGATAGAGCCGTCGGCCGCGCGTCCGCAGTCGCGCTTGGTCTCGGTCTCGTGGAGTGGGCCGATGCCAAGGTAGTCGACCAAACTCATATCGGCGGTCTTGACGTACTCGAGCATCTCCTCGCAACGGGCCGAAAGGCCCACGATGGCGTCGGGGCCCAGCAACTTGCGACAGACCTCGACGGGAATATCGCTTTGGCCCACGTGCACACCGTCGACAGCAATACCCTGCTCGCGCGCGGCAAGCACACAGTCCAGACGGTCGTCGATCAGCAAGGCGACCTGACCGGTCTTGCCGGCCTGAGCGATTGCCTGCGCGGCGTCGCCGGTCAGCGCAATGATCTCGCGGGCGCTTGCCACCTTGGAGCGCACCTGGATGCAGGTAAAGCCGGCGTCGAGCGCCTGGGCCACCACATCGCCCACGGGGCGCCCGAGCGTGTTTTCGGGGCCGAGTACCAGATAGGCCGAGATATCAAGGTTGTCGCGGATGCTCATCGTGCTTCCTCCTGCTTTTTGATCTGTGCTTCCATGCGCTCGAGTTTGCCGGTCATGGTGTCGGTAAATCCGGGTCGAATATCGGCTTTGAGCACGACTTCGGTGCGGATGCCCTTGCTCGCCAACACAAAGGTTGCGTCGCGCACGACCTGCATGACCTCGTCCCAGTCGCCCTCGATCTCGGTGAACATGGAGGTGGTGCGGTTGGGCAGGCCGCTCTCGCGAATGACACGCACGACCTCGGCGACCTCGGCGGATAGCTCATCGCCGGTGCCGCACGGGGCGATGGCCACGGCGACGAGCGTGTTCATGCCGGCATTGGTTGCGGGCTCGGACATGGCCTATGCCTCCTCGAGCTCGAGTCGGTTATCGGCGATGTCTTGGGCGGTTGCGCGGTAGAGCTCGTCGATAAAGGCGACCTTAAAGCTTGCCGGGGCGTCGGCGACAGCGGCGGCACGCGTGCCGGCCACGTTGTAGACGGCGGTGCCGCAGACGGCTGCCGTAAACGGGTCGGCGGCGCAGGCATACACGGCCAGCACGCCGCCCTGCGAGCAGCCGCAGCCGGTGATCTTGGACATGAGCGGGCTGCCGCCGTGAGACTTGGCCACCGTCGTGCCGTCGGTAATCAGGTCGACTTCGCCCGAGACCACAACGGCGCCACCGGTGTGGCGAGCGAGCGCCACGGCGGCATCGCGGGCGGCGTCGACCGTGTCGGTGGTATCGACACCACGCACGCGGCTCAGATCAGCCGCCTCGCCCTCAAGACCCCACAGGCCGGCGAGTGCGATAATCTCGGAGGCGTTGCCGCGCACGATGGCGGGCTTGTACTG
>CALLRY010000072.1:0-2608 GCA_938014285.1 uncultured Collinsella sp.
TGTGGAGCTTTGGCGGGACGATCCGGTCTATTCGACCCATACTATGTAGCTTGTGGCCGATGCCAAAGGGCGTGGTACCATAGCGCGAACGCAAAATCGGAAAAGTGAGGCCCAGATGGTCGATCAGGAAAAAGTCGAGGCCGCCATTAAGCTGTTGCTTGAGGGCATAGGCGAGGACCCAACTCGTGAGGGCCTGCTGGAGACCCCGGCGCGCGTTGCCCGTATGTATGGTGAGATCGCCGGTGGTATGGACCAGAGTGCCGAGGAGCACCTGTCCAAAACCTTTGCCGTCGCTTCGAACGATTTGGTTATCGAGCGCGACATCACGTTTTACTCGCTGTGCGAGCATCATCTGCTGCCGTTTTACGGCAAGGCTGCCATTGGCTATATCCCCAACGGCCGTGTCGCAGGGCTTTCCAAGCTCGCCCGCACGGTTGAGGTTTATGCCCGCCGTCTACAGCTGCAGGAGCAGCTGTGTGCGCAGGTTGCCGACGCTCTCATGGATTATCTCGCTCCCCAGGGAGCGATTGTGCTCATGGAAGCCGAGCATATGTGTATGACCATGCGCGGCGTGCAAAAGCCTGGCACCAAGACCGTGACGCTCGCTCGCCGCGGCGTCTTTGAGACCGATCCCGCGCTCGAGGAGCGTTTCTTTAGGATGCTGGGACGCTAACTATGAGAGTCGTCAACGACTTTGCATCGAAGACCGATGAGGGGACGTCGCGTCGCGGCTTTATGGCTTCGGGCTTGGCCCCCTTTGGTGCCATGCCTCGCATTGATTACATTTGTGCCAACGGGCTGTTCCGGCGGCATCTGAGCAACATTGCGCAGTTGGAATCGGGGCGCATCTTCTGCCGCCACGGTATTGACCATCTGCTCGATGTCTCTCGCATTATGTGGATCAAGAATCTCGAGGAGCAGCTCGAATTTGACCGCGAGGTCATCTACGCCACGGCACTTCTTCACGATATCGGCAAAGATGAACAGTATGAATCGGGTATATCCCATGATGTTGCAAGCGAACGCGTCGCTGATGCGATTCTCGGCGGCATGCCCGATGACGTGGCGTTTGAGCCGGCCGATGCCGCAGCCATTAAGACGGCCATTCTGGGCCATCGAAAGCTGCGCGTGAACAGCCAACCGCTTGAGCGTCTGCTCTATGCAGCCGACAAAGCGTCGCGCGCCTGCTTTGCATGCCCCGCGCGCAATGCTTGCAACTGGAGCGATGATAAAAAGAACCTGTCGATTCGCGTGTAGTTAGTTTGCGCGGTCGGGGTTCTAAACGAAGGAGACGATCGCGATGAGCAACAAGAAACTGCCCGAGAATGCAACCAAGACTGAAGGCGCCGAGCTCGCCCGCCGTGGAAGGGGCGAAATATCCACCGCAACGGCGGTGCCCCACGTGAGCTATGACGACCTTCGCCATGCCGACCGCATCACCGTTGAAGGTCTTGAGGTTTTTGCTAACCATGGCGTGTATCCCGAAGAGAACGCGCTGGGCCAGAAGTTCATCGTGTCCTTGGTACTCTATGCCGACCTGCGTGCAGCGGGGGAGCACGATAACCTGGACGCCTCGATTGACTATGGCTCGGTGTGCCACGATGTCGATGGCTATCTGCGCGAGCATACGTTTAAGCTCATCGAGGCTGCAGCTGAGGGTGTGGCCTCGATGCTGCTGCGTCGTTACCCCTTGCTGCTTGGCGTGCGCGTTAAGCTCGATAAGCCTTGGGCGCCCGTCGGTCTTCCCCTGGCAAGCTGCGGTGTCGAGATCGAGCGCGTGCGCTAACCGGTTCTAATATGTCTCTATGGGTGGCTGCTTGAGCCGCTGGGACAGTGCTCTATTGTTGGGGCAGTACGTGTCGAGCAGGGCGTGAAACCGCTGATTGTGGCTTGGCTCGAGCAAGTGGACGAGCTCGTGGGCGACAACCATGTCAAGGCACTCGACGGGGTAGGCGGCAAGTTCTCGTGCGATGCGAATGGCGCCGGTTTTGGGCGTGCATGATCCCCAGCGCGTTTTCATGCTGCGCACGGAAACGCGGGAAACGGCGACACCCATTGCGATTTCGTATGCGTGCACCATATCCCGCAGCGCCGATGTGACTTCGGGCGTATAGAGCTGGTCAATATGGGCTTGGATCTCACTGGGCGTTAAGCCGTCGAGGGGCGCGTTCCACTTGGCCTGCGGACGTTCGTCTGGCTCGTCGGTACCCATAAAGCTTGCGAACGTGGCTTGTTTGGGCCGCGGTGCGGGTGACTTAAAGTTGTGATCGAGCGCATCTTGTACCGTGATGGGCTTGCCCCAAAGTGCAATGATGGACGAGGGGCTGAGCGGCTCTCGCGCCGTCGCCTGACGTTGCTCGCGCTGGGCAAGCCGGCTGATAATCCAGGCGCTGTTGCGCTTCACAAACGCTTCGATACGCTCGCGGCTGGCGCCGAGCGGTGCGCTGGCGTGGACCTCACCGCTCGATGTGACGCGCAGGTTGAAGTTTTTGACGCGCTTTTTGGTAACGACGACGGGGATGGGAGTCCCATCCGGTTGGGGTAGGAAAAGCGTAAATTGCTGCGTCAAAAGTGGTCCTTCAGATTGGGGACGGGCCGGCATGTCGAC
>CALLRY010000073.1:0-2216 GCA_938014285.1 uncultured Collinsella sp.
CGACACGCATAAAAAGCCTCCCATTTCTCATGTCCAAGAAATGGGAGGCAGTTCATTCGCTCGCTTTTCGGGGGCTTTTGTCGTTGCGTCTCTATTCATCTATTCAAAAACATACGCATATATAAAATCGGATTTCAAATCATGCGGCGGCTCTATGGGGTCCCGTTTTTGGGTACAGTGTTGTCCCGATATTGAGCTTGGGGGATATATGAAAGATGAGACGATGGGCCAAGAGGATGCGGCCCAAGATGCAGAAGCGTGTGCCGAGGCCCTGGAGAGCCTAGACCGGATTTCACTTGATGAGATTGCGTTTGACGATTCGGGCGTTGATGTGCAGGATGAGTCGGAAGCCGAGGCGCAGTCCGATGATCAGGATGCAGACGACGTTGAGCCTGCCGAAGATGAGGCAGATCACGAAGACACCGAATGCGAGGCCGACGACCAGCCCGAATCCGACACGAGCGAGGAAACCATCTTGCTCGACAGCTTGCCGGCCGAAGATTCGCTGACCCGCGAGCTTCCCGGCCTGGGCTCTGCGCCTGCCGTGGACGAGACCATCGCCATGGGCGATATTCCCCTGCCGTCCGTTCCCTCGGCACGCGAGGCCGAGGTTCGCCATCGCAAGATGTCGCCCAAACGCCGCAATCTGATGGTCGCCGGTGTCGTGGCCGTCGCGCTCGTCGCCGGCGGTGCAGGCTATGCTGCCTGGAACGGATATCAGCAAGAGCAGGCTGCCACTGTCGCCGCCAATGCCCACACGATGATGTCAGTGCAGATTGGCGTGCATGCCGCGGGCCTCGACTGTTCCACTGGCTCCAAGATTCCCGTACAGGTGAGCGGTCAGGATTCTGACGGCTCCTCCGTGAGCGAAACGCTCTATGTTGACGAGCACGGCCGCGGCATCAAACTGCTGCCCGGCGATTACACGCTCTCCATCGCTGCCTCCCCCATCGCGGCCGACGGCACCATCTATACCGTCCCGACCACCAAGACGCAGGTCACCGTTAAGAGCGATGGACAGGATTTAAGTGCCCAGGCCACCTTTAAGCTCAAGGTGCCTTCGGCCGACACAGTGACTGACGACCAGATCGATGCCGCCGCCAAGTATGCCGAAGAGGGCGGTGCGAGCTCCGCCGCGGCTGCCAAAGTGCTCCAGCAGGCAGCAATCGCGCGGCGCGACGCCGCCGTCAATGCCGTGAGCGCGCAAAAGGCACAGGCATCCCGTGATGCTGACGCTCGCCACAAGGCAACTGACCTCTACCAGCTCGATATTCCCGTCGAGTGGTACGGCAAGGTCGCAACTTGGCAAAACGGAAGCACGCTATGCATCTATCTGGGCGACGACGCCAATACGCCGCTCGTGACGCTCGTCGCGGTGCGCGAGGGCGAGAGCTTTACGCCCGATGAAGGCGATACGGTTTTGGGTGCGGCCAATCTAGGCAACGGTTATACCGTCTACGCCAGCGGCCCCGTCTATCCGTACGTGGTGCCCCAGACTATCAACGGGCGCACCCAGGATCCAGTGTCGACCTACCCCATGGACACGGCCATTGAGCTTGTTGAGCTGACGACCGGCAACCGCTATACGTATAGCCAGATCAAGAACGACCTGGTTGGCAAAGACGGCAACGCAGACGCCGCGACCAAACTCGAGACCGACTACCTCGCGCAGATCCTGCTGCCGAGTATCAAAGCCCAGGACTAGCCGGCCCGAAGACAGCCGCCCAACGCAGTTGCGGTGAAATAGGGATTGTTTTTGCTGGTAAAACCGCAAAACAGTCCCTATTTCACCGCAACTTTTTGGTGACCTTTTTGGTGGCACTCAGCGCCAGGGGTCGGCTTCGAACAGCGGCTCGCGCTCGGGGCGGCGATCGCTGTAAGGATCGTAGCCGTCATCGTCCTCGTTCTCGGCACGGATGTAGGGGTCGCACGGCTTGGGCGCCGGTTTCGGCGCGGGCCTTGGTGCAGCGGACGCTATCTCAGCCGCCGGCGCGCTTGTCTTGATCTCGTTTTTCATCTGCATAGCTCCTTGCATCGCATCCGTTCAACATCATCGATTGTCGCACGAAAAAGGGCGGCGGACCCGATTGGATCCGCCGCCCTTGGCGTTTTGCGATGAGGTGCGGTTAAAGCCGGCCCCATAATTTACTCTGCGTCGGGGACCTCGTAGGTGGCCGCCGGCGTGTTGTCGCACACGACGGTAAAGCCGCCGTCCT
>CALLRY010000074.1:0-3414 GCA_938014285.1 uncultured Collinsella sp.
CCCGAGACGACGTTTGAGACCCTGGGCAAGGGCTCGATGAAGATGATCGCTCTGACCTCCATGATCGAGAACGAACTCGATGCCGAGGTTCCCGTTCGCGAGGTCATGGTCATGAAGACCATCGGTGAGCTTATTGAGCGCACTGCCGAAGAGATGGAGTAACTGCCATGGACCTGATGCAGACCCTGCGCGAGCAGGCTGCCGCCAAGCCTGTGCGCGTTGCTTTTCCCGAGGGCGAAAACGAGACCATGATGCAGGCGGTCGCAAAGATCGCCGCCGAGCATCTTGCCGAATGCGTGCTGGTCGGCGACGGGGGCAAGCTCAAGGAGCTTGCCGATGAGCGCGGCATCTCCCTTGACGGCATCGAGATTGTCGATGTAACCGACGAGGAGGCAAACGCCGCTTGCTGCGAGCGCTATCTTTCGCATCCGGATTGCAAGTTTAAGCCCAAGGGCGCCGCACGCCGTATGACGCGCCCGCTTGAGCGCGCACTGATTATGCAGGTGCTCGGCGATGTCGACGTTATGTTCGCCGGCATCGATAACGCCACGGGCGATATCATCCTGGCGGGCCAGACCATCGTCGGCCTTGCCGACGGGGTGGACACCGTGAGCTCGTGCGGTATCGCAGACATTCCCAACTGGAACGGCGGCGAAGGTGGCCTTTTGGCTTTTGGCGATTCTGCCGTGTGCGTTGACCCCACGAGCGAGGAGCTTGCCTCGATCGCGATTTCGTCGAGCGAAACGGTACGCTCGCTAACCGGATGGGATATCCGTTGCGCGCTGCTTTCGCATTCGACTGACGGTTCGATGGATAACGAACTCGTCGACAAGGTGCGTCGCGCTCGCGAGATTGCCAATGACCGCCGTCCCGATCTTGCCATCGACGGTGAGTTTCAGTTTGATTCGGCGATTAACCCCAAGGTTGCCTCCAAGAAGGTTCATCGTGAGTCCGCTGTTGCAGGCCAGGCCAACGTGGTCATCTGGCCCGATATCAACGTGGGCAATATCGGCGTCAAGATCATCCAGAATCTGACCGGTGCCAATGCTTACGGCCCCATGCTTCAGGGCTTCAAGAAGATCGTGTGCGATTGCTCGCGCTCTGCGCCCGTCGACGAGATCGTCGGCAACGTGGTGATGAGCTGCGTGCGCGCCCAGACGCTTAAGGAGGCTTAAGGTATGTCCGATAAAAAGACTCCCTGGCGCGTTCTGGTAATCAACCCGGGTTCCACTTCCACGAAGGTGGGCGTTTTTGAAGGTGATGAGTGCAAGCTCAGCAAGAACGTTGCGCACGATGCGAAGGACCTTGCCCAGTTCGACGGGGTTTCGGCTCAGATGCCGTATCGCTGCGATTTGATTCTAGCGGCGCTCGACGAAGCAGGGCTTTCGCTCGATGACTTCGATGCATTTGTTGGCCGCGGCGGTGGTCTGCTTTCGCTGCCCGGCGGCACCTATGCCATCAACGAGGTCATGCTCGAGCATGCCCGCATCGGTGCGAATGGCGTTCGGCACCCGGCGCAGTTGGGTCCCCAGATTGCCCATGAGTTCGCCTCAAAGACAGGAAAGCCTTCTTTTGTGGTGAATCCTCCCGATACCGACGAACTGTGCGACCTCGCACGTATGACGGGCATTAAGGGCGTGTATCGAAACGTGCACCTGCACGCCCTTAATCTCAAAGAGACCGCCATCCGCCATGCGGCAAAGCTCGGTCGCGCATACGACGAGTGCAACTTTATTGTCTGTCATATCGGCGGCGGCATCTCTATCTCGGCTCATCTTAAGGGCAAGATGGTGGACGGCAACGACATCGTCGGCGGCGAGGGTCCCATGGCGCCGACGCGCTGCGGATCGGTTCCCGCGATCGAGGTCGCAAAGTACACCGCGGAGCACGGTCTTGATGTCGCCCGTGCCCATTGCATGAAGACGGGCGGCTTTGTCGATCTTTTGGGTACCTCCGATGCCATCGAGGTGTGCGAACGTGCTGCAGCGGGCGATAAGGCCGCAGCTCGCGCCTGGGATGCAATGGTCTACCAAATCTGCAAGTGGATTGGCGAGATGGCTTGCGTGCTGAAGGGCGATGTCGACGGCATCTTGCTCGGAGGCGGCATGGTCCACAGTAAGGAGCTCGTTGCCTCGATTGAGGAGTGCTGCTCTTGGATCGCCCCCGTATCGGCTTATCCCGGCGAGTTCGAACTCGAGGCAATGGCGTCTGGCGCCTGCCGCGTGCTCGATGGCGTCGAGGAAGCGCTCGTGTACAGCGGAGAGCCCGTGTTCACCGGATTCAACGACTGATAGTGCTGTGTTTGGGGCGGCCGATGGTGACGTCCGACCGCCCCGACCCTTTTTCTAAGTGTAAGGATGGATCATGGATAAAACCAAGATCAAGTACCTGGTGGGCATTTATGCTGCCGCCATGTGCATTATGGGCATGTTGGTGCCCGTCCCCATTGTGGCCTCTGTTGCGGCGGCGTTTCCCAACGAAAACATCGCTGCCGTCCAGATGATCATCGGCATCATCCCGTTGATGATGGCGCTGTCCGCCATGCTCGTCTCTTCACAGCTCGCCTCTCGCGTGTCCAAGAAGAAGACGACGCTTGTCGGTCACGTTATCGTGATGCTGGCAGGTGCCTCGGTGCTGGTGTTCCATGACTCACTCGGCCAGGTCTTAGCGGCTTCTGCTGTCATGGGTCTTGGCCTTGGCGCCGTGCAGAACTCGACCGACGCTCTGATCGCCGACTACTTCGGTGGCAAGCAGCGTTCGTTTGTCATGGGCATCTACTCAACCTTTGTTGCACTGGGCGGCATTATCTGGACCATGGTGTCTGGCATTTTGGGTTCTGCCGAGTGGTTCCACAGCTATGCGGCGTACTTCATCATGATCATTTTCATCGTGATCGAGGCTGTTTGCCTTCCCGAGGGTCATCTTGAGCCTAAGCGTAAGGTCAACGTGTTTGCCAACATGCCCAAAGAGGTCGCGATTATCACGGTCATGAGCTTTGTGTTCGTACTCACGTTCCAGCTCTTTAGCTCCAATGTCTCGCTGCTTGTCGTGGGTCGCGGCTTTGGGGGCACTGTTGAGGCTGGCCTCGCTTCGACCGTCATGACGGTCGCCGGCATTGCGGCTGGCCTTTTGGTGGGCCCGCTGTTTGCCAAGTTCAAGAACCTGTCGATGCCGATCGCGTGGGGCGTGACGCTCGTTGGCCTGGGCCTGACGCTGGTTGCACCCGCCTTTATGGTGCTGTGCGTTGCGGGCTTTGTCGTCGCTCTTGGCAAGGAGACATACGTACCGCTGGAGGGCAATTTTGCCGCCGGCAACTCTGCTCCCGAGGGACGTGCGTTTAACCTTGCCATTGGCATGGCGGGCATCAACTTTGGTATGGCGCTGTCTCCCATTGTGTTTGAGGCCGTGACGTCG
>CALLRY010000075.1:0-1515 GCA_938014285.1 uncultured Collinsella sp.
GTGGGACGTACAGCCCACCGGCTTATCGACGGCGAGCAGCATATTCAATTGAGAAGGCGTACGACGAGCCATGTACCATCCAAAAAGTTAGAGCTCGACGGTCACCGAAGCGGGATCCTCCCCCACCAGCTCGGCCAGTATGGGAAGTGCCACGGCGAGCGTCTCGCGAATCGTTCCGTTGTTGGAAAAGCCAGCGGCGGCATGATGCCCGCCACCGCCAAAGTTGGCAGCGATCTCGGACACATCGAGGTCACCCTTGGAGCGCAGGTTACCGCGCACCTTGGTATCGCCGTCGATGCCCTTTAAGAACAGACAGACCTCGACGCCCATCACCGAACGCACCACATCGACCAGACCGTCACATTCATCCGAGGTGACGCCGCAGGCCTCAAGATCGCTCTGGAAGGCATAGCTATACGCCACGCGCCCGTGCGCGACCGTCTTAATACGGCCCATGACAATGGACTTGAGGTGCAAAAACTCGACGCGCATGCTCTGATAGACCTCGAGCGCGACACGAGCCGGATCGGCACCATGTGCTACCAGGCGCGAAGCGGCGTGGAACGCGGCAGCATCGGCGTTCTGGTACTGGAAACGACCGGTGTCGGTCACCAAGCCGCACAGCAAGCAGGTCGCGACGCCATCACGGGCGACAATGCCGCAATTATCCAAGAAACGGTCGATGATCATGGCGCAGGCCGCGGCATCGACACGCCTCAGGCTCAGCTCGGCAAACTCCTCGCGCGCCGGATGGTGATCGAAGCACGCCACATGCTTGGAGCGGCGAAGCACCTCGGCCGAGTTGTTGAGGCGCTCGACGACCGGCACATCCACCGAGATAAACAGGTCCGGATTGCCGGTGTACGCAGATGCGGGCACCAAGCGATCGGCGCCCTCCATAAAGCGGTAGATGCGCGGCACCGGATCATCGTCTGCCAGCAGCAGCGCAATGTCCTTGTTGGGGAAAATCTTCATAAGCGATAAGCCCAGACCCAGCACGGAGCCCAGGGCGTCACCATCGGGAGACGTATGTCCCGAAATCGCAATGGAGGACGCACCCTCGATGAGCTCGAGGATGCGTCGCGTAATATCTGCAGACTCGCCAGCGGCGAGATCAGCGGAATTAGTCATCTAAAGCTGCCTCCTGGGCGGCATCCGCTATGGGATAGCCGTCCTCGTCCTTTTCGATCGCCAGCGTGGCCGGAACGTTTTCCAGCGCACGCGTGATGCGCTCGGCCTCATCGGTTGAGCGATCGATGCGAAAATCGAGCTCGGGCGTGACACGCCAATCGAGCGAGCGAGCCAACAGGCTGCGAATGCGGCCCTTGGCGCTAGCGAGCGCCTCCATGACCTCATCGTAGCGGCTCGCATCGCACGAAACGTACACGCGCGCGAACGAACGGTCCACCGCGACCTCAACCGCAGTAAGGGTGACCAGGTCGAGGCGCGGATCGGAAACCTCAAAGAGCAGGATATAACCGAGCTTCTCGCGAAGCTGCTCGCCCAGTCGGCGGG
>CALLRY010000076.1:0-3920 GCA_938014285.1 uncultured Collinsella sp.
TTATGCCCCGCCCCTCGGGACGACGGGATAAGGCAAAGGAGCACCCATGGCAGGCAAGCCGCAAACACTAGCTACGACTTCGGCATTCGAGATCTTGGGGCCTGTCATGGTCGGCCCCAGCTCATCGCACACCGCTGGCGCCCTGCGCTGCGCCCAAGTTGCCGCCAGCCTGCTGGAAGGCCGCATCACCAAAGTCACCTTTGGCCTGTGGAACTCCTTCGCCCACACCTACCGCGGCCACGGCACCGACCGTGCGCTCGTCGCGGGCATCCTGGGCCTCGACACCGATGACGAGAACATCAAGCAGGCCTTCGACCTCGCGCGCGAGCAGGGCCTCGAATATCACTTTAACATCAAGGGCGACGACGCCTCCATCCACCCCAATACCGTCGATATCGACATGGTCGACGACACGGGCGCCACGGCACAGGTTCGCGGCGAGAGCCTGGGCGGCGGCAAGATGCGCATCAGCCGCATTAACGGCGTCGGCGTCGACATTTCGGGCATGTATTCCACGCTCTTCGTGGCGCACAAGGACGTCCCCGGTGTACTCGCCGCGCTCACCAACCTGCTCGCCTACGCCCACGTAAACATCGCCTTCTGCCGCACCTACCGCACCGAAGTGGGCGGCCAGGCCTACTCCGTCTTTGAGACCGACGGCGCGCCCGACGACACCGTCGTCCCCATGCTGCGCAAGCTCGACAATGTCGATTACGCAACGTTTATCGAGCTCCCCGGTTCTGCCTCGTCGCTCTCCCCCGGCGTCTCGGCCAAGGAAATCTTCGACGACGGCGAACAGCTGCTCGATGCGTGCGAGGAACTGGGGCTCAGCATCGGCGCCGTCATGGCCGTTCGCGAAGCGCGTCTGACCGGCGAGGCCCACGCCGTCGCCACCATGCGCCGCGTGCTCGACGTCATGCGCGAGGAGACCACGGCCCCCATCGCCAATCCGCAGCGATCGCTCGGTGGGCTAATCGGCGGCGAGGCCAAACTCGTCGAAGCCACCGGCCGCAACGATTTGAGTGCAAGCCTGATGGGCCCCGTTCAGACCGACGCCGTTGCCCGCGCCATGGCCGTGCTCGAGCGCTCCGCTACCATGGGCGTGATTGTCGCCGCCCCCACGGCAGGCTCCGCGGGTGTTGTGCCCGGCTGCGTGCTGGCGCTCGCCGATCGCCTGCAGCTCGACGACGAGCAAGTCATGGACGCGCTCTACTGCGCAGCCGCCATCGGCCTCAACCTCACCACAAGCGCCTGCGTTGCCGGCGCCGAGGGCGGCTGCCAAGCCGAGGTGGGAAGCGCCATGGCAGCCGCCGCACTGGTGCAGATGCTCGGCGGCACGCCCGAGCAGGCGCTCGACGCCAGTTCCATCGCGCTGAGTAACCTGCTGGGCCTGGTCTGCGATCCTGTAGGCGGCCTCGTGGAGGTGCCCTGCCAAAACCGCAACGCCATTGGCGTGGCAGCGGCCTTTAGCTCGGCACAACTCGCCCTCGCAGGCATTAAGAGCTTGGTGCCGTTTGACCAGATGGCACATGTCATGCTCTCGGTGGGCCACGCGTTGCCAGCCACGCTGCGCGAGACGGCAAAGGGCGGCATCGCGCAGGCTCCGGCCGCACTTTCGGCCTGTGCAAAATGCGGGGTGTGCGGATAGCGGCAAAGAACAACTCAAAGGTGGGACAAATGTCCAAGCTCTTTTGAATGCCACCGTTTCCGTACCACAAACAGCAGGGCAATCGCTATAATGCAAGCCCAGTAAAAACACGATGAACCGCAAGGCGAAAATCGAAGGATATGCATACGATGTCGCAAAACGATCGAACTCAACTGATTCCCGATCCGCAGCAGCCGAGCAGGCACACCGGCGGCGTTCAGTCGCCGCGTCCTATCGCGCCGAGCCACGGTCAGCAGCGTGGTGCGGCAAACGCTTCTCAACGCCCGAACCAACAGCGACAGCAGCGTCAACAACGTCAGCAACGCCAGGTAAACGGCAATGCGCCCAAGCAGCCCCCCACGCACGCTCGAGGCGATCGCGGCCCCGCGCGCAAGCCCGCCGAGAACAATAAGTCGGGCAAAAAGACAACGCTCTTTGTCGTCCTTGGTCTAATCGTCATTGTCTATATCGTAGGCGTCGTAGCGTTTTCGCAGGTAGCCTACCCCAACACCACCATCGCCGGCGTCGACGTCTCGTTCTCCAACGCTTCGTCTGCCGCCACCAAGGTCAACTCGGCATGGAAGCACTATAAGCTCACCGTGACAGGAGATGACTTTAGCTGGACCTATCAGCCCGAGTCCGATGAGCCCATCGTCGACGGTGAAGCTGCTGCAAAAGAAATCATCAACCACAACGAAGCCTTTATTTGGCCGGTCCGCCTTGTGGAATCCTTAAGCGGCAAGACCAAAACAACTGCTACCTCCAACGAAGTCGATCTTGATCAAGACGTCGACCTGTCCATGCTCTCCGACACCTTTGACCAAAAGAAGTTTGAGGAGGATCTGGGCGCCGCCATCGACGAGTTTAACGAGGGGCGTTCGGGCACGTTCGAGGCCAATAGCTCCTATGACGAGCAGGCCGGCAAGTTTACCGTCGAGAAGGCGCGCTCCAACGAAAAAATCAACCGCGAGCATGTCATTAAGTATGCCGAGCTCGAGCTTGCCTCGCTGGCCGAGACCGTAGATCTTTCCAAGCTCGGCAACGATGCCTATGACCCACTCAATGGAACGCTGACCGATGATCAGATTCAGGCCGCATGCGATGCCGCCAACAACTTCTTGGGCGTCAACGTGACCCTCAAGCTCAACGGCGAGGATGCCGGAAAGGTCGACGGCAGCTCCGTGTTGCAGTGGATCAGCTTTGCCGATCCGGCCAACCCCACACTCGATACGTCGCAAATCAGCAGCTGGGCAGCCGAGCTCGCCAACGGCTTTAATACCGTGGGCTCCACTCGCTGGTGGACGCGCGCCGATGGCAAGCAGTGCGCCGTCGAAGGCGGCGACTTTGGTTGGTCCATCGACAGCAGCTCGCTCGCCAAGCAGGTCGAGGATGCCATTAACAACAAGCAGACCGGCGAAATCGAGATCAAGTACTCCCAGAAAGCCGACACCTTTACCGCAAAGGGTGAACCCGACTGGAAGGCATATATCGATGTCGATTTGTCCGAGCAGCACGCGCGCTATTACGACGAGAGCGGCAATATCGTTTGGGAGGCCAACTTTATTTCCGGCAAACCGGGCGAAGACGCCACCCCCGAGGGCGTGTGGCAGATCAACAGCAGCGACGGCGGCAGCACCCTGATCGGAGCCAAGGACCCCGAGACCGGTAAGCCCAAATACGAGAGCCCGGTGAGCTACTGGATGCCTTTTGAGGGCAACATGATCGGCTTCCACGATGCCACCTGGCAAAACGACAAGAGCTTCGATAATGCCGAGTCGTACAAGTGGTGCGGCAGCCACGGCTGCATCAACCTGCGCCTGGCCGACGCCAAGGCACTTCACGACTGCATCAAAGTCGGCCTGTGCGTGGTTGTCCACTCGTAATGCAACGCGCGCATTCCTACAACGTGGAACCGCTGCGACCAATCTAACAGTTCCGAAAGAAACCGTCCTATGCGCCCGCCCCAACCGGTGGGCGCATATACTTATCGAGGTACTTTCTATAAAGGAGACGCTATGCCGAATGTCCCCACGATCACCCCGGGCCCGGATGATACCGAGCACACGCCCGAAGATGTCACCGAAACGATTCCTCTGATTACAAACGAACATGCCGACAAGCAGAGCGGACGCACGAACGATACGGTCGAGATTTCCGATGAAGAGGCATACGCCAAGCTCAAGGCAAAACGTGCCGAACGTCGACGCAAAAAGCTGATTCGACGCGGTATTGCCGCCGGCGTCGTAGGTGCCATCGCGCTCATTGCCATTGT
>CALLRY010000077.1:0-2748 GCA_938014285.1 uncultured Collinsella sp.
CGCCGGCCTCGAAGGCGGGGTTCTGCTTAAGGTCCAGGCGCGGCGAGTCCACGTGCGCGCCCAGGATGTTAAAGCCCTGCTCGAGCGGGGCGGTGCCCAGGTTGACGAGCATAAGGTCCTTGCCGTGATTGGCGGCGTACACCTTGTCGCCTGCCTTGAGCTCGCGGCCTTCGGCGATTACGGTCTCCAGGTCGACGTATCCCGCCTCCTCGGCCATCTTGATGCCGGCCTTGACGCACAGGCGCTCGGTCTTGTTCTCACTCAAAAACTGCTTATAGCCGCGGCAAAGCTCCTCGAGCTCCTCGATTTGCTGTGGCGTGTACTTTTTCCATGCGCAGGGACGCTCCATGACGCAGGCTCCTTTCGGATCGATCGTGCTGGTTGATGTACCGTGAGCCATCGTATCACGCGCGGGCTCACGGTGGCGGGGGAGCTTGATGTGAGGTGGCCGCGGGGCGGGGAGCGTGTAAACTGGAGTGAGCAAACCGTGCCCAGCCCAAAGCGAGGTATTCAATATGTCTGACAAGCGCCGCACCTTTGCCGTTATCGACGGCAACTCGCTCATGCATCGCGCCTTCCACGCCGTGCCGCCGACCATGAACGCGCCGGACGGTCGCCCCACCAACGCGATTTTTGGCTTTCTGAACATGTTTCTTAAGATGATCGACGCCTTTAACCCCGACGGCGTTGTTGTGGCGTTTGACAAGGGCAAACCGCGCGTGCGCATGGAGATGCTGCCGCAGTATAAGGCGCAACGCCCGCCCATGGACCCCGATCTGCATGCGCAGTTCCCTATGATTAAGGAGCTGCTCACCGCGCTCAACGTGCCGATTCTGCAGTCCGAGGGCTGGGAAGGCGACGATATCCTGGGAACCATGGCGCGCCTGGGTGAAGAGGCCGGCTGCGACATGCTACTGGTGACCGGCGACCGCGACATGTATCAACTCGTGACCGAGCACGTCAACGTGGTCTCGACTCGCAAGGGCCTGTCCGACGTGGCGATTATGACGCCCGAGAGCGTGGACGATCTGTATCACGGCATCACGCCGGCGCTCGTGCCCGACTTTTATGGTCTGAAGGGCGACACGTCCGATAACATCCCCGGCGTGCCGGGCATCGGCCCCAAAAAGGCGAGCGCGCTCATTGCGCAGTACGGTAGCCTGGACGAGGTCATCGCGCATGCTGACGAGGTCAAGGGCAAGATGGGCGAGAACCTGCGCGCACACATCGACGACGCGCTGCTGAGCCGTAAGGTGGCGACAATTCGCACCGATGCGCCCGTCGAGCTCGACTTTGAGGCGACGTCCTTCCCGACGTTTTCTGCCGATGAGGTTTCCGCGGCGCTGGGTACGCTTGGCATCACCGCCATGCAGAACCGTTTCTTGGCGCTGATCGGCGGCGAGGGCGGGGTTGCTGCTGTCTCCAGTGTGTTTGAGATACCTGCGATGGCTCGCGCAGCCGCCGGCGATGCCGACGCGCTTGGTGCCGTTGCGGCTGAGGTCTCCCGCGCGATTGATGCCGGCGAGTGGGTCGCCGCCGTGGTGGACGACGACAAGGAAGAGGGCGCGCTCTTTGGACTGACGCGCACGCTGTGGTTGGCGACGTCCAAGGGCCTGTTCGCGCTCGAGGAGGGCGACAGCTGTGCGGTGGCTGAGGTTGAGGGCTTCAACTTCGTCCACGGCGTGATTGCCGGCGTGCTCGCGCGTCTGTTTATGGAGGGTCGCGTGGCGAGCCCGGATATGAAGGCGCTGTTGCACGAGCTTTCGCCCATCGATTCTTCTGAGCCCGAGCTCATGGATCCGCTGGCAGTTGATTCCACGCGCATCTTCGACACCGTGGTTGCCGCCTACCTGTTGGATTCCGACCGCTCCGAGTTCGATGAGGCATATCTGGCCGATACCTATCTGCAGATGGCGCTGCCTGCGGCGTGCGGTGCAGAGGGTGCCGGCGAGGACGCTCCCGCGCCTGCCGCCCGTACTGCGGCTCTGACGCTGGCGCTCGTGGCGCCGTTGCGCGAGTGCATGGCCCGTGAGAATGCCGCCAACGTGTTCGATGGCATCGAGATGCCGCTCGTTCCGGTACTTGCCAAGATGGAGCGCACGGGCATGCTCGTGGACCCCGACCGTCTGCACAGTCTGTCCGAGGGTCTGGCGACCCAGATTACCGAGGTTGAGCGCAGTATTCGCGACCTTGCCGGTGACGAGACCTTTAACATTGGCAGCCCCATGCAGCTGTCGCATGTGCTCTTTGATGTGATGGGCCTTCCGACCAAGGGTCTCAAAAAGACCAAGCGCGGTTACTATTCGACCAATGCCAAGGTACTGAGTGATCTTGCCCGTGACCACGAGATTGTTCGTTTGATCTTAGACTGGCGTGAGAAGTCCAAGATCAAGTCCACCTATCTGGACACGCTGGGCCCGCTACGCCGTGGTGACGGTCGCGTGCACACTACGTACAACCAGACCATCACGGCAACGGGGCGTCTGTCCTCGAGCGACCCGAACCTGCAAAACATCCCGACGCGCTCGGAGCTGGGCCGCACCGTCAAAACGGCGTTTTCGGCAGGCGAGGGAAGCGTCTTTTTGGCGGTGGACTACTCGCAGATCGAGCTGCGTCTGCTGGCGCATCTTTCGGGTGACGAGCACCTGGTGCGCGCCTTTAACGAGGGCGAGGACTTCCATGCCGAGACGGCGGCACGCGTGTTTGGTGTGCCGGTGTCCGAGGTAACGCCCGACCTGCGCAGCCGCG
>CALLRY010000078.1:0-4579 GCA_938014285.1 uncultured Collinsella sp.
GGTCAATGCCCTGCCTTTTTCATGCCAACTTGTTCATCTTGGACGTCGCTCGCTGACGTTGGCTCAACCTGCGATGCCGACTACTTTTCTTGCACCAAAAATCGCCCCGTTCTTGGTTGAGGACGGGGCAATTCGTCTTTTGGACTTGTGCAGCCAGGCTTATGCAAAGCGGGCGACGAGCTCCTGGAGCACGTCGGTCATCTTGACGAGCGAACTGACCGGGACGAACTCGTTGACGCCGTGGTAGCAATAGCCGCCGGTGGAAAGGTTGGGGCAGGGCAGACCGCGGAACGACAGCTGAGCGCCGTCGGTGCCGCCACGAATCGGCAGTACTTGGGGCTCAACGCCGCAGGCAAGGTAGGCTTCCTTGGCAACATCAATGAGCTCGGGATAGTCACGAACGATCTCGGCCATATTTCGATACTGCTGCTTAATCTCGACTGTCACGCGCTCCTCACCCAGACGCTGGTTGAGCATCGAGGCGGCGGCATCAATAAGGTCGAGTTTCTGCTGGAACTTGGCGGCGTCATGGTCGCGGACGATATAGCGCGCTGTGGCGTGATCGACGGTCGCAGATACACCCTCAAGGTGATAAAAGCCCTCGTAGCCTTCCGTATACTCCGGGCGCTGCACGTAGGGGAGCAACGCGCTGAAGTCGCAGAACAGATTGCCTGCGTTGACCATACGACCCTTAGCGTCGCCCGGGTGGATGGACTGGCCCTCAAAGCGGACGGTCGCCTCGGCGGCGTTAAAGCACTCCCACTCCAGCTCGCCGATGGGGCCGCCGTCGACCGTGTAGGCGTACTTGCAGCCAAAGGTATCGATATCCAACAGCTCGGCTCCGTGGCCGATTTCCTCGTCAGGGCAGAAGCAAATGCCGAGTGCGGGATGGGGCAGAGAAGGGTCCTGAGCGATACGCGCGACAAGCGACATGATCTCGGCGACGCCTGCCTTGTCGTCCGCGCCCAGCAGCGTGGTACCATCGCTGCAGACCAGGTCCTCACCCGCGAGGTCATTCAGGGCGGGAAGCTTGGCGGTACTCATGGCAACGGGTTTACCGTCAACCGTGCCGCAGACCAGGTTGCCGCCTTCGTAGTGCACGATGTGCGGCTTCACGCCGGCGCCCGGTGCAACTTCGGTGGTGTCGAGATGGGCGATCAGGCCCAGGGCGGGCTTGTCCTCAGCGCCCGCACTTGCGGGGATATGCGCGCAGACATAGGCGTGCTCGGTCACGTGGGCATCTTCCGCACCAAGCTCGCGCAGCTCTTCAGCCAGCACGTTGGCAAGGTCAAACTGAACGGCGCTCGAGGGTACCTGGTCGCAGTTTGCATCCTCGGACTGCGTGTTGATCTGGACGTAGCGCAAAAAGCGTTCGAGGACATCGGGGCTCGTGGTGGTGTTTTCCATAAAGACCGCTCCAATCTTGGTCGTCGTGTGCAACAAGAACTCTAGCACGGTATGCCACGGCATACCACGACGCTTGGATGGGGTAGAATCAGCCATTGAATGCAGAAGGGACGGAAGATCATGGATACGACAAATAGCTCGCGCGAACTACATCTGACGGTGGCGAACGAAGACTACTTGGAGTGCATGGTTCGCATTGAAAGCGAAGAGGGGGAAACCAACGGCGTGCGATCGGTCGACATCGCGCAGCGCCTTGGCGTCTCCAAGGCATCGGTCAATAAAGCGGTTTCGGCGCTCAAGGCATCCGAACTTGTCGAGCAATCGCACTACGGCAAGGTAGTCCTGACCGATCGCGGCCGCGAGGTTGGTACGGCTATCTGGTACCGTCATCGCCTCATCCGCACGTTTTTGGTTCAGGAGCTCGGTGTCGAATTTGAGCGAGCCGATTCCGAGGCCTGCATGATGGAGCATGCGCTTTCCGAGGACACGATGAACCGCTGGCTCGCCTATCTCGAAAAGCAGGGAATCAGCGTCGAGGAATAGCGGGATATATATGGATACGAGTTATTACAACCGCTTTGGTGCCGAGGAACTTGCGCGCCGCTTGTCGAGCGAGACCTTGTTGGCGCAGGGCCCCATGGGCAGTGTTCTGTTGAGTGAGTACGATGCCGCCGACATTCCACCGGCGTTTTGGAATCTGGCAGAGCCGCAGACCGTTTCTCGTATCCATCGCTTGTATGTCGCTGCCGGCGCGCAGGTGCTCATTACCAACACCTTTCAGGCATCAAGCTATGCCCTCAAGCACGACCAGATTGCGCCGTCCGTGGCGGAGGTCAATCGCGGGGCCGTCGACGATGCTCGCCAGGCGCACCCGCAACTGCTGTTGGGCTCGATGGGCCCAATCGGTATTGAGTGGTTTGCCGAGGACTCTGCCGAGTATCGTGAAATCCGAGGCATTGCGCGCGAACAGGCGCACGCCTTGCTCAATGCCGGCGTTGACGGTCTGCTGATCGAGACGGTGACGTCTATCCGTAATTTGCAGCCCATGCTTGCCGGCGCCCGAGATGCCGCCGACGGCATGCCTGTTCTGGTGAGTTTTGTCGTTGACGATAAAGGCGACCTGTTGGGCGATGGCCTCAACATCGAGGCGGCCGTTTTGTACGCCGAAAAACACGGCGCAAACTCGGTTGGTGTTAATTGCTGTTCGCTTGCGGCCGCGAACGCGGCGGTGCCCAGGATGGTTGCATCGGCGACTACTCCCGTCACGGTGCGTCCCAACGTAGGCGATCCGGTCCAGACTCAGGATGGCCCCGTATGGCACGAGAACCCCGAAGCTTTCGCGCGCGCATGCATCGAATGGAGACATGCCGGTGCCGCAATGGTGGGCAGTTGCTGTGGAACCACGGCAATCACTACGGCCGCGATGGCCGAGGCGCTCGATATATAAAGGGCAAAACCGCTCCATACGGGGCGGTTTTTTTATTGCTTGCATGTCCTCGACAGCATTTGCCCAAATGGTGAATGCTGGTGCCGGCAGGTTGCCGAGTGCATGTTGCGGGTATACCCCATGCGTACCATAATCCAAACACTGTGAGGTGTCTGCGCGTGTGCGCGATAATTCATTTTGGAACTGACGGTTGGCGCGCTCGCGTCGATGAGGACTTCACTGCCGATAACGTTGCTTGTATCGCCGATGCCGTCGGCGAGTTGTGGCAAAAGACCAATCCGGGCAAAACAGTATATATAGGGTTCGACACCCGGCCCCTGGCGAGAGAGTTCGCTGAACTTGCGGCGGGCGTGCTAGCAGCGCACGGGCTGGACGCCGTGCTCGCTTCGCGACCTGTTCCGACCCCTGCCCTTACGTGGGCGGCGGCTTATGACGGTGAGGCGTGCGGCGCGCTCATGGTGACGGGGTCCCATCATCCGCAGGGTTATCTGTGCCTCAAGATTCGCATGGGTGACGGCTCAACCGCCAACCAGGATGTCATCGAAGAGCTCGAAGAGACCATGGCTCCCGAGCCAATGGGGATCGAGGGGCAATATCGCACCGCGGATATCATTCCTGACTATATGCAGGCGGTGGCATCATTTGTCGATGCCGAAGCCATCCGCGCCGCGCACCTGCGCGTGGTTGTCGATCCCATGGGCGGCGCAGCCCAGGGCTATCTAGCCGACTTGCTGCGCGAGCTTGGCGTTGAGGCGCACGAGATTCACGCCGGGCAGGCGTCTGACCAAGAAGATATCTGCCCCGACCCCGTTGAACCTTGGGTGGACGCTTGCGAGCGCACGGTTATCGAGGACGGAGCTTGCGCTGGCCTGGTGACCGACGGCGACGCCGACCGTATCGGCGCGGTTGACGAGCGCGGCAGATATATACATCCGCATCAGATCATGGCGCTCGTTTTGGGCGACTTGGTTCAATTTCGTAATTTGGAGGGGCGCGTCGTCGTCAATCTTTCATGCTCGACGCTCGTACGTCGCATTGCCGAGGCGCTTGGCTGCCGCGTGACCGTCAAACCAGTCGGTTTCAAATATATAGCGGCGGAGATGAAGAAGGGCGGCGTCCTCATAGGCGGCGAAGAAGCCGGTGGTATCGGCATCGCCGCGCATATGCCCGAGCGCGATGGAATCCTCGCCTGTCTGATTCTGTGTGAGCTTATGGCAAAGACGGACGCGCCTTTGGGCGTTCTGGTCGACCAACTCGAGGACAGTTTTGGTAAGACGAGTTACGGTCGACGCGATTTGCGCCTTGAGGCCGAAGATGCCGAAACGTTGCGAACCCTGCTGCCGGGCGTAAACCCCAAGTCGATTTGTGGCAAGGTGCCGCAAAACGTTAGCCATATGGATGGCTTGCGTTTGGCATTCGAGGATGACACGTGGCTGCTGGTCCGTCCTAGCGGGACCGAACCGGTGGTGCGCGTCTACGCCGAGGGGTTCTCGGTGGAAGAACGTGATGAGTTGCTCGATGCTGGCTGTGCTTTAGCTAGGGGGACGTATCCGCTTTAACCATGAGACTGCCTTATATAAAGAGATGCTCGGCGAGCGGTAGGTAACGGCTGGCAAACGTTAGTCGGATCAAAAGATGTGTAGGAAATGTGTACGCCCAGATTCCCGCCCCCGGGGCCCCTCCGGTCTGGCAATATATCTCCTTGCCGCGCGGCCCGGTGGAACC
>CALLRY010000079.1:0-18730 GCA_938014285.1 uncultured Collinsella sp.
GGCCCCGTCGGCTTTACGACAGCGCCACGCCGCCGAGCCAGCCCCAACGCACGCCAGAGCCAGTGCCATAGAAGCTAATAAACGAATCAAGCGACTTAGACGTAATGGCACCCTCGTTGCTCATAACGATGCCTCCGCCAACATAGATGCCCACGTGTCCGTACAGTAGACCCGGCGTACCGGTGCCGCTGTGCGACGAGTCGGCCACAATCATGCCCACCTGCAGCGCCGAACGATTGGAGCTGTAGCACCAAGCGTTAAACATGTCGCACGCATTGCCGCCAAAGTAGCCCACGCCGGCGTTACGGAACACGTTGGTAACCCACGCCGCGCACCAGTTCTGGCCAGGCGAGGGCGTGGAGTAGCACGCGTTGACGACGGCCTGCTGCTTGCCCGAGCCGGCATTCTGTTGCGGAGTTCCGGGCGCATACGATCCGCCACCCGAGTAAGAATTGTTCTTGTTTGCGGCAGCCGCGGCAGCGGCAGCCTTCTTGGCAGCCTCCTCGGCCTGAGCGGCAGCAAGAATCTCGGAATCGCGCTGGGCCATGAGCTCCTTGACATCGTCGGAGAGGCCGTTCAGAACCGTCTGGACCTCCTGCTGCTTGGCCTGCATGTCCTGCATCTGAGCAGTCTGCTGGTCCTTGAGCTTCTCCAAGTCGGCTTTTTGCGACTCGAGCTCGGACTTCTGTGTATCGAGCTCTTTCTGGATGGTCTGGATGTCCTCGATGGCGTCACGGTCGCTCTTGTTGATCTTCTCGACGTAATGCGCGTTGGCGACGAGCTCCTCAAACGAGCCAGAAGCGAGCAGCAACGACAGGATATTGGTACCGCCCGACTTGTAGCTGGCGGCAACGCGATCGGAAAGGTCGTTACGCTTCTTCTTGAGCTCCGACTTCTTGGTGTCGATCTGCTCCTGGGTGTCGTCGATCTGACCCTGCACGCCTTCGATATCGCTGAGGGTCTGGGCATTCTTGTTGGCGAGCGCCGCGTACTCATTGGCAATGCTGTCGAGCTGAGCCTGGACCTCGTCGAGCTGGGCCTGGGCGGCATTCAGTTTGTCGGTGGTTTCTTGGCTGGCCTCAGCCGCATGGGCGCGGGTGGGCAGGCCAAAAAGAACAGCCGCGGAAGCAGCGCCGAAAAGAGCCTTGAGGGCAGTGCGGCGCGAAAGCTCCTGCGTAAAGATGGAATCGTTGTTCGGTGACATATGTACTCCGTTACATGCTTATTTATATGTCGCTCAACTCATACATATTAGCGTACATATGGCGCGTCCCAACGATTTCCACGAACGGCAGGAAACTACAAGGTCAGCGGCTCGTAAGCAAATGCCAAAGATCAGGTTATGCGTACGCAAGCTCTTTTATGAGTACGTTAGCACAATCCTCTGCTTTTCCCACAGCGCACGATTTGGGCGTCCCCGCCTGCGCTATACTCCCCTGAAGAAGTGTTCCTGATTCGATAGGAGACTACATGTCCAAAGCACTCGACCCCAAAGACACCTGCGTCCTCGTTACCGGTGGCGCCGGCTTTATCGGCTCGCACACCGTCGTTCAGCTGCTCGAAGGTGGCTACCAGGTCGTCATCGTCGATGATCTCTCCAACTCCAGCGCCGTCGCCGTCGACCGCGTCAAGACCATCGTGGGCGACGAGGCCGCCAAGAACCTCACCTTCTACGAGGCCAACGTGCTCGACCGCAATGCGATGAACAAGATCTTCGATACCCATCAGATCGACCGCGTCATCCACTTTGCCGGCTTTAAGGCCGTCGGCGAGTCGGTGAGCAAGCCCGTCGAGTACTATCACAACAACATCGAGAACACCCTGGTGCTCATCGACGTCATGCGCAGCCATGGCTGCAAGTCCATCATCTTCTCGAGCTCCTCGACCGTCTACGGCGACCCGGACAACCCGCCCGTCACCGAGGAGGATCCTAAGAAGCCCGCGACCAACCCCTATGGTTGGACCAAGTGGATGATCGAGCAGATCCTTATGGACGTCCACACCGCCGACCCCGAGTGGGACGTCGTGCTGCTCCGTTACTTCAACCCCATCGGCGCTCATCCGTCGGGCCTGATCGGCGAGGACCCCAAGGGCATCCCCAACAACCTGGTGCCCTATGTCGCCCAGGTTGCCGTGGGCAAGCTCGAGGCCGTTCAGGTCTTTGGCAACGACTACCCCACCCCCGACGGCACCGGCGTGCGCGACTACATCCACGTGTGCGATCTGGCCTCTGGTCACGTTGCTGCCCTTAACTGGATGAACGGCAAGACCGGCGTCGAGATCTTTAACTTGGGCACCGGCACCGGCACCTCGGTACTCGAGGTCGTCGCCGCCTTCTCCAAGGCTTGTGGCAAGGAGCTGCCCTACGTGATCCGCGAGCGCCGCGCCGGCGACATCGCTGCCAACTGGTGCGATGCCTCCAAGGCCGAGCGCATGATGGGCTGGAAGGCCCAGTACGACATCGCGGACATGTGCCGCGATAGCTGGAACTGGCAGAGCCACAACCCCAACGGCTTCGCCGACGCCGAGTAGCAAAAACCTACATACCGCTCTTGCCCCGATCTCACGTTGTGAGGTCGGGGCTTTTTCATGGCATGTAACCATTCGCCGAAAATCGACCAACTTTTTTATCTTGCCTGTACATGTTTAAACAACATGTTTTACAATAGGCGTATCGAATCAGAACATCGGAGGCGGACTGCACACCCATCGGCAGGCCGACCCCACAACAAGAAGGTTGGTGAGCGCATTCATGGAGCGTGCAAGCGGCGTCCTCATGCCCGTCTCATCTCTGCCCGGACCATACGGAATCGGCGGCTTTGGTTGGAATGCCTACGACTTCGTCGATTTTCTCGCCTCGTGCAAACAACATTACTGGCAGATTCTGCCCCTTACGACGACCAGCTATGGCGATTCGCCCTATCAGTCGTTCTCGGCCCGCGCAGGCAACCCCAACTTCATCGACTTTGCCGAGCTTATCGAGGCAGGGTATCTGGAGCAGCGCGATATCGATGGCGTGTATCTGGGATCCGACCCCAGCAATGTCGACTACGGTGCCATCTTTGGTGGCCGCCGTCAGATTCTCGACCGAGCCGCCGAGCGCTTTGCAGCCGACAAGCCGGCCGATTTCGATGACTTTATCCAGGCCAACGAGGACTGGCTCATCCCCTACTGCGAGTTCATGACCGTCAAAGAGGAGTGCGGACTCAAGGCCTTTTGGGAGTGGCCCGCAGAACTGCGCACCCGCGGCGAAGCATCTGCCAAGGTCTGCGCCGCCCATCCCGCGCGCATGCTCTACCACCAGATGACGCAGTATTTCTTCGACCGCCAATGGAGCCGCCTCAAGGCCTATGCCAACGAGCGCGACATTCTCATCATCGGCGACCTGCCCATCTATGTCTCGCGTGACTCCGTCGAGATGTGGGCGACGCCTGAGCTCTTTAAGATCGACGCCGCCGGCAATCCCGTGAGCGTCGCCGGCACGCCGCCCGACCAGTTCTCGGCCACCGGCCAGTACTGGGGCAATCCCATCTATGACTGGGATGCCATGGAAGCAGACGGCTTCTCCTGGTGGGAAGACCGCATCCGCGCCGCACTCAACATGTATGACGTTATCCGTCTGGACCACTTCCGTGGCTTTGAGGCCTATTGGGAGGTGCCGTTCTCCTCACCCGATTCGTCCTACGGTTCGTGGACGCAGGGCCCCGGCCTCAAGTTCTTCAAGACGCTCGAGGAAAAGCTCGGCACGCTGCCTATTATCGCCGAGGACCTGGGCTTCCTTACCCCCGGCGTCATCGATATGCGCGACACCTCGGGCTTCCCCGGCATGAAGATCTTGCAGTTTGCCTTTGAGGGTACCAACTCGTATTACCTGCCGCATAACTACATCGCCAATACCGTCGCCTATGTAGGCACGCACGACAACGAGACGGCGCGCGGTTGGTTCGAGGGTACGGCCACTCCGCGTCAGCGCGAGCAGGCTGCCCTGTACACCCACCAGCAGACAGGCGAGTCCATAGCCGACGCGCTCAACCGAACCATCGCCGCCAGCGTGAGCGATACCTGCATCTACACCATGCAGGACCTGCTTAACCTGGGCAATGAGGCGCGCATCAACACCCCTGCCACCCTAGGCGGCAACTGGACCTGGCGCATGCTCGATGGCGCCATCACCCGCGAGCTCGAGCACAAGCTTACCGACTGGACCGAGACCTACTTCCGTATCCCGTCGGAGGCCGAAATCGAGCTTCCCCAATAGGAGCCACCGCGTCCGACCCCACCCCACCGTGCGGACGCGACCGCTTTTCCCGCGCGAGGCCACCCCAATCCCCTCGCGCGGGATTCTTATGAATTGCAGACATGTAATCAACCCATTACAGGAGGAAACATGCCCCGTATCGATCTCGCAGAACTCGCCGAGCAGTCTTTTGGCATCTCGCTCGAGCAGCTCGATGACCGTCGCATTTACAAACTGCTCGTTAAGCTCGTGCAGGAGCGCTCAGCCGCCTGTCCGCTCAACAAGGGCAAGAAAAAGCTCTATTACATCTCCGCCGAATTCTTGATCGGTAAGCTGCTCATCAACAACATGATCGACCTCGGTATCTATGGAGAGGTTAAGGACCAGCTTACCGCCGCGGGCCACGACCTCAATAAGATTGAGGAGTTTGAGGTCGAGCCGTCGCTCGGCAACGGCGGCCTGGGCCGCCTGGCAGCGTGCTTCCTGGATTCCATCGCCACGTTAGGCCTGACCGGCGACGGCGTGGGCCTCAACTACCACTACGGCCTGTTCCGTCAGCGCTTTGTCGACAATCAGCAGAAGGCCGTCCCCGACGAATGGCTCGGCGAGCAGGATATCCTGATCGATGACGACCGCTCCTACACTGTTGAGTTCGGCGACTTTGCCGTTACCTCCAAGCTCGTCAACATCGACGTGCCCGGCTACGGCCAGCCCGCTAAGAATCGCCTGCGCCTGTTCGACCTGGCAAGCGTCGACGACGGCCTGGTACCCGGCAGCTCCATCGACTTCGACAAGACCGAGATCGCCAAGAACCTCACTCTGTTCCTCTACCCCGACGATTCCGACGAGCAGGGCCGCCTGCTTCGCATCTACCAGGAATACTTCATGGTGAGCAACGCCGCCCAGCTCCTGATCGACGAGGCCATCGAGCGCGGCAGCAACCTACACGATCTGGCCGACTACGCCGTGGTCCAGATTAACGACACGCACCCCACCATGGTCATCCCCGAGCTCATTCGCTTGCTCACCACCGAGCACGACATCGAGTTTGACGAGGCCGTGACCATCGTACGCTCCATGGTCGCCTACACTAACCACACGATTCTTGCCGAGGCGCTCGAGAAGTGGCCGCTCACCAGCCTGCAAAAGGTCTCCCCTGCCATCGCCGACATTATCGTCAAGCTCGATGAGATCGCAAAGGCCGAGCACGACGACCCGCGCGTTGCCATCATCGACGAATACGACACCGTCCACATGGCCCACATGGACATCCACTTTGGCTTCTCCATCAACGGCGTCGCTGCACTCCACACCAAAATCCTGGAGGACACCGAGCTTCATCCGTTCTACGAAATCTACCCCGAGAAGTTCTCCAACAAGACCAACGGCATCACCTTCCGCCGCTGGATCCAGGGAGCCAACCCCGCGCTCGCCAGCCTGCTCGACGATGCGATCGGTACCGATTGGCGCAGCACCGGCGACTTGAGCAAGCTCGCCGACTTCGCCGACGATAAGAGTATTCTTGAGCGCCTGGCCGCCACCAAGACCGAGGCAAAGACCATCATGCGCCAGTTCATGGCGCTCGAGCAGGGTGTGACGATCCCCTCCAACGCCATCATCGATGTTCAGGTCAAGCGTATCCACGAGTACAAGCGCCAGCAGATGCTCGCGCTCTACATCATCTGGAAGTACCTCGACATCAAGAACGGTAACAAACCTAAGCACCCCGTCACCATCATCTTTGGCGGCAAGGCGGCGCCTGCCTACACTATCGCCCAGGACATCATCCATCTGATCCTGACGCTTTCCCAGTGGATTGCCAACGACCCCGACGTGGCTCCCTACCTGCAGGTCGTCATGATCGAAAACTACAACGTCACCGCCGCCGAGCGCGTGATTCCCGCCGCCGACATCTCCGAACAGATCAGCCTGGCCTCCAAGGAGGCGAGCGGCACTTCTAACATGAAGTTCATGCTCAACGGCGCTTTGACCCTGTGCACGCTCGACGGTGCCAACGTGGAGATTGCCGAGCTCGTGGGTGACGAGAACATCTATACCTTTGGTGCCTCGTCCAAACAGGTCGAGCGGCTCTACGCCGACGGCACCTACAACGCCGGCGCGCTCTACCGCAAGCCCGGCATCAAGCTACTGGTGGACTTCATCACCAACCCCGCCTTTATGGCGACCGGCAACGCCGAGCGCCTGCAGCGCCTGCACGACGACATTAAGGGCAAGGACTGGTTTATGGCCCTGCTCGACATTGAGGAGTACATCCAGACCAAGGAGCGCGTGCTAGCCGACTACGAGGACCAGGACGCTTGGATGCGCAAGGCGCTGATCAACATCGCCAACGCCGGCACCTTCTCGTCCGACCGCACAATCTCCCAGTACAACGACGAGATCTGGCACCTGAGCTAATTCGCTTCCCTTACCCATTCTCTTGAAAACGGAGTCGCGGCAACGCGGCTCCGTTTTTTTGTGTCCCTGTGTTGCCCGTGGCCTGCCTCGACCAAACAATCTCGGTCTGTAACATCTAGCCGGCAAAGTTGAGTCTACCTGTTACAGATCGAGACAAACGAAATTGTCCCGATGAACTGTCTCAATCTGTAACAGATAACCGCCGGAATCGGGTCTACCTGTTACAGAATGAGACAGACGGGCAAGGCGGCTAAAACAATCTCAATCTGTAACAGGTAACTGCCGAAATCAGTCCTTCGTGTTACAGGTCGAGATGAAAGGACAGGCAACTCGACGCTGTCTCAACCTGTAACATCTGGGCCCAATTTTGCCCTCCTCCTGTTACAGATCAAGACAAACTGGCAGATGGACAACCCCGACACAAAGAAAGGCTCCCCTCTCGCCCAGTGGACGGGAGGGGAGCCTTATATGTGACCGCGGCAAAAGGATGGCAATACCGCAGTCGCCCAAAGGGAGGGCCTGGATGCACCGGGCCTAGATAAGGTTCTTGCCAGACACCTTATCGAAGAGATGGGTCGCGTTCTTCTCAAACTTGAACCAGATGGGGTCGCCCGCCTTGAGCGCGCCCTTGGCCTCAAGGTCGACAACGGGAATGATCAGGACGAACTGGCCATCGGGAGCGGTCACGTGGACATGCTCGGTCGAACCCATGAGCTCGGTCACCTCGACGGTACCCTGGAGCGCACCCTCCTCGTCCTTGTCGGCAAGCAGGATCTGCTCGGGGCGCACGCCGGCCGTAATCTCCTTCACGTCGCCGCCGTCCCAGTTGAGAGCAAGCTGAGCGCAGGTCTCGGGGGCGAGCGCCACGTTCATATCCTCGGTCTTGACGGTGAAGCCGTTGCCCGAGCGCACCAGCTGGGCATCGAAGAAGTTCATCTGCGGCACGCCGATGAAGCCGGCGACGAAGATGTTCGCGGGATGGTTGAAGACCTCCTGCGGCGTGGCGATCTGCTGGACGACGCCGTCCTTCATGACCACGATACGGTCACCGAGGGTCATGGCCTCGGTCTGGTCGTGAGTAACATAAATGAACGTGCCCTTGATCTCGTGGCGCAGCTTAATGAGCTCGGCACGCATCTGGTTACGAAGCTTGGCGTCCAGGTTGGACAGCGGCTCGTCCATCAGGAAGACCTTGGGGTCACGCACGATGGCGCGGCCGATAGCGACACGCTGGCGCTGGCCGCCGGAGAGCGCCTTGGGCTTACGGTCGAGGTACTCGGTAATGCCCAGAATCTCGGCAGCAGAGCGAACCTTGCGGTCGATCTCGTCCTTGGGGACCTTCTTGAGCTCAAGCGTAAACGCCATGTTCTCGTACACCGTCATATTGGGGTACAGAGCATAGCTCTGGAACACCATGGCGATGTCGCGGTCCTTGGGCGCCACGTCGTTGACGCGCTTACCATCGATGAGCACGTCGCCCGAGGTAATGTCCTCCAGGCCGGCGACCATGCGCATCGTCGTGGACTTACCGCAGCCAGAGGGGCCAACGAGGACGATGAACTCCTGGTCGTGAACGGTGAGGTTGAAGTCCTCTACAGCGAGCACACCGTCCTCGGTAACCTTGAGGTTGTGCTTCTTCTCCTCGGTCTTCTTCTTTTTGCCAAAGAAGCCCTTCTTTTTGGACTCGTTGTTGGGATACACCTTCTGAACATGTTTGAGAACGATCTCGGCCATGTCTTTACCTTTCGATATGCGGCGCCACGCTGAGGGGCGCCGCAGAAACTTGCAAAACAGTTACGGCATCAGCCCTTGACGGCACCTGCCACCACGCCGTCGATGATGTACTTCTGGCAGAGGATGTACATGACGACGATGGGGACAACGACCATCATGATGCAGGCCATCATGGGGCCGAGCTCGACGTGGCCGTAGCCGCCGCGGAAGTACTGGATCAAGATAGGAATGGTCTTGTACTTGGTGGAGTCGAGCGTAAGGTAGGGCAGCAGGTAGTCGTTCCAGACCCACATGGTCTCGAGGATGCCGACCGAAAGATAGGTGGGCTTCATAATGGGGAGGACGATCTTAAAGAACACCTGGACCGGGTTGCAGCCATCAATCATGGCTGCCTCTTCGATCTCGAGCGGAATGTTCTTTACAAAGCCGGCGAACATAAAGACCGCCAGGCCCGCGCCAAAGCCAAGGTAGATAAAGCAGATGTTGAACGGCGTGTTGAAGCCAATGCGGTCCGCCAAATTGGACAGCGTGAACATGAGCATCTGGAAGGGCACGACCATCGAGAAGACGAACAGGTAATAGAAGAAGTTCGAGATCTTGCTGTTGACACGAACCACGTACCAAGCGCACATGGAACAGCACACCAAGATCAGCACGACCGACGTGACCGTGATGATGAGCGAGTACATAAATGCCGAGGCAAAGCCCTGCTCGTTAAGAGCGTGCAAGTAGTTTGCGAGGCCGTTGAACGTCTCGGGCGTGAGCAGATCGAATGCCGTGGTGGTGCTGATTGCGGTCGCTTTCTTAAAGGAATTGAGCGCAATCATGAACACGGGGTAGATCCATGCGAGCGACAGAATCGTAAAGAAGATCGAGAGCGCGCGGTTGATAACCTTATCGCGTTTCATTACTGCTGCACCTCCTTGGACCTCGTGGCCTTAAGCTGAATCATGGAGATGGCTACGACCAGGATGCAGAAGATAACTGCCTTGGCCTGACCGATGCCCTGCCATGCGATACCGGCACGCGAATAGAACGTGTTGTAGATGTTCAGGGCGAGCATCTCGGTGGAGTGCGCGGGGGCGCCGCCGGTAAGGGCGAGGTTCTGGTCGAACAGCTTAAAGCCGTTGGTGATGGACAGGAACAGGCAGATGGTGATGGTCGGCATCAGGTTAGGGATCTTAACCTTCCAAAACGTCTGCCATGCCGTGGCACCGTCGACCTTGGCGGCCTCGATGTAGTCGGACGGAATGGACTGCAGACCAGCGATGTAGATGATCATCATGTAGCCGACCTGCTGCCACAGGGTCAGGATGATAAGGCCCCAGAAGCCAGCAGCAGAGTTAAGCGCGATGAGCTGGGCGCCCACGTTGGAGAGCAGGCAGTTGATCAGAATCTGCCAAATGTAACCCAGTACGATGCCGCCGATCAGGTTAGGCATAAAGAAGATCGTACGGAAGATATTGGTGCCCTTGAGCGCCTTGCGGGTGAGCGCCTGCGCGATGGCAAGGGCGATCACGTTGATAAGCACCGTCGACAGGAAGGCAAACGCCACGGTAAAGAAGAACGACGTGGAGAACTGCGGATCGGACAGCGCGCGCACGTAATTCTTGATACCGACAAAGTACGCGTTGTTAATGATAATAAACTGGCAGAACGAGAGATAGAAGCCCTGGATAAAGGGGATCACGAACCCGATCATAAACGCCAGGCACGTGGGCAGCATAAAGAGCGGCCACCAGCGCTTGAGTGCTTTGCCCATAAAAGGGTCCTTTCAATATGCAGGGGGCGGGCAAACCAACGTCTGCCCGCCCCCTGTCGCTAATCAGATAGCTTGGGCAGCAACTGCTTACTCGGAAGCGGCCTTCTCGGTCTTCCAGCCATCGACGAAGGCGTTCTTGACGCCGTCCCACTTGCTGTTATCGGCAGCGTAGGCAATCAGAGCCTGCTTGAGGTTCTTCTTCCACTCCTCGGAGGGAATGTAGACGAAGTCCCAAGCAACGGTCTTCTTGCCGTCCTTGGCCATGGCAACGGCCTGCTGCGAGAAGACGTTGGTGGTCTCCTTGGCGCTCTTGAACGGAGCGGTCAGACCCATCTTGTCGGCGATGATGCTGGTCGGGGTGTCAGCGGTGACGCACCAATACATGAAGTCCTCGGTGGCCTTCTGGGCATCCTCGGAAGCCTGGGAACTGACGCACCAGTAGTTCTCGCCGCCGGAGCACAGGCCCTGGTTCTCCTCGCCGTCAACACCGATGTAGATGGGCATCATGCCAATCTGATCGTCGGTCATGCCGGCCTTGACGAGGTCAGAGTAGGCCCAAGAGCCGTTCTGGTAGAAGACGGCCTTGCCGGTTGCGAACTCGTTGGTGGCGTCGTCGCCGGTCTTGGAAGCAAGCTGCGAAGGATCGCAGGTGGAGTCGGTGATGTACAGGTCGAAGATCTGCTTGTAGTTGTCGAGGAACTCACCCTTGATCTCGTCGTCCTCCTGGTTGTGCTCCTTCTCAAACTCGTAGTAGAGCGGCATGTTGGCAAGGTGGGTGGTGTAGCGCCAGCTGGAGGAGTCGTCCATGCCGGCGGAAGTGAAGGCACCCTCGACACCAAGCTCGTCCTTGCGGGCCTGGATGTCGTCGGCACAAGCCTTCAGCTTGTCGAAGGAGTTGATGTCCTCGGCCTTGTAGCCAGCCTTCTCGAGCAGCTGCTTGTTGTAAATAATGCCGAAGCTCTCCTGAACCCAGTCGATGCACACATCCTTGCCGTCGGACTGCAGAGCCAGGGAGTCGTCGATGAGCTCACCGCGGAGCTTGGTATCGGACAGGTCGGCGCAGTAATCCTTCCAGTTCTTAAGACCGGTGGGGCCGTTGACCTGGAACAGGGTCGGAGCGGAGCTCTTGGACATCTCGGACTTAAGCTTCTCCTCGTAGGTGTTGGAAGCGGCGGTCACGATCTTGACCTCGACGCCCTTCTTATAGGCCTTGGCGATCTCCTTCCACTCCTTGTCGACCTCGGGCTTGAATTGGAGGAAGTAGACCTCGGCAGCGTCACCAGAAGCAGAGGAGCCGGAGCCGGCAGAACCACCGCAACCCACGAGGCCCAGACCAAGAACTGCAGCCGCGGAACCAGCAAAGCCCAGGAACTGCCTTCTGCTCATTTCGTTCTTCATTACAATCCACCCTTTCACACCGTGGCGGCACCCTTTGCCGCCGCCTTCGGAGATTGGCTCGGGGACTTTGCCCCTTTTGCTGATTTGAACGATACGCCATTTGGCTAGTTGTTTGAACAAGTATTACTAGAGCGGTAGAAAAACTTCGGTGAACGGTAATTTCAACTTGATACTTGACAAGTTTTGTATAAACAATTATTTGTTATCTAATGCAGAGAAAACGCCCGGTCAAGCCGATGTACCGTCGGTTTGACCGGGCGTTTTCTCTTTGAGGCCATGAGTCTCGTCAGGCTGCGAGCTAGCCGGCTATCGCTTGGAATTGACGCGGTAATGGAAGATCTCGGGGTGTGTGCGAGTGTGCGTCACCTCAAACAAGATGCCATCCGAGGTGTACGACTGACTCTCCATGACGGCAACGCAGTTGTATTTGCCGAGGTCAAGATAGCTGCAGTCCTCATCGTTGGCGAGCTCGACACTCACCGTACGACGGCTCGCCATCACTTTGACACCGCGCTTGTGCTCCAGATAGCCGTAAATAGAATCTGCCGCGATCTCGGGAGTCAGGCCCTTGGCGATCGACGCCAAAAAATAGCCATGGTCCACTTGGCGCGCGTTGCCGTTGAGGCTTCGGACACGCACTACGCGAATCAACTCCTCGCCCACCTTAAAGCCCAGGTGACGAGAGAGTTGCTCGGTGCAAACCAGATGTTCGAAAGACTTAACGTCCGTCGATGCAACGGCATTGTTGCGCTTTGCAAACTCGCCAAACGACTCAACCTCTTCGAGTGCGCCCAACATGTCGGTTTCGCCCTTAAGCCAAATAACGCGCACGCCCTTGCCGTGTATGGGCTGCACAAACATCCCGTCGGCCAGCATGCTCAAAGCGCGGCGGACGGTATTGCGCGTGCAGCCAAATTCCGCGGTCAGCTCGGCTTCGGTTGGCAGCATCTCCTGAAACGCATAGGTCCCATTAATGATGCGCGAGCGTATTTCTCGGTAGATTCCTTCGTATATCGCTTTTGGCATTGTTTCACCTCTACATTATTCATTTCCGGCTAGGCACGATAGCATTTCTTAAAGTTGTTTAAACCGAATATCGGTGAAGCGACAGGATTTAGCCGTTGACGGTTTCTGTCATGCCCAAATCGGTTTCGCTCAAAACTGCCGGTACGACACTCGTCTGGTCCTCTACAATGAATCCATTGTTTAAACGTTTCCCCACGCGCAACGCGCCTCGATATTCGGAAGGCAGAACATGCTGCAAAAAATCCAACGCTTTGGCGGGGCAATGTTCGCGCCCGCCATGCTGTTTTCTATATCAGGCCTCATGGTCGGCGTCTCCGCTCTCGCAACGACTGCGGACATCGTCGGCGATCTCGCCGTATACGGAACCCCTTGGTACGCTTTTTGGACCATCATCCAGCGCGGCTCGTGGACGGTCTTTAAACGCCTCCCGCTCCTTTTTGCCGTAGCGCTGCCCATCGGTCTTGCCCAAAAACAACCGGCTCGTTGCTGCCTCGAGGCTCTCGTCGCCTATTTTGCCTACTGCTTCTTTTTGAGCGAGATCATTAAGCTGAGCGGAGACAATCTTGGACTTAAGTACCCGTCGTCTTTGACCTCCGCTAGCGGCATCACCATCATCGACGGCATCAAGACGCTCGACACCGGCATTATCGGCCCGCTGGCGGTATCGGCAACCGTCGTCGCCATCCATGACCGCTTCTACGATGCCAAGGTTCCCGATTGGCTCGGCACCTTCTCGGGCTCCTCGCTGGTCTACCTCATCAGCTTTTTTGCCGTGTTTGCCCTTGCCGCTATCTCGGCCGCCATCGTGCCCTCCGTATACGCAATGACCGAAACGCTGCGCCATGCACTTACGAGCGTCGGCCCCTTTGGCGTGGGCATCTTTGTGCTTTTGGAGCGAGCGCTCGAGCCCATGGGGCTGCACCACCTGCTCTACATGCCGATCTACTACGACAACCTGGTCATTAACGACGGCATCTACGCCACGTGGAGCAGCTTGCTCCCCATCCTCTCCCATAGCACGCGCCCCCTTAATGAACTTGCGCCGTGGGCCGGTTTTACCGCCACCGGCTGGGTCAAGCTCTTTGGCCTTCCCGCCATCGCAGCCGCGTTCTACTCCACCGCAAAACCAGAGCGCCGCGCCGGCCTTAAGGTCATCCTTTTGCCCGCCATCGTCGCCTCGGTGGTTTGCGGCGTTACCGAGCCAATCGAGTTTCTCTTTATGTTCACCCACCCCGGGCTCTTTTTGCTCTACGCCGTCTTATCGTCTTGCCTTGCCACAACCATGAATCTCTTTGGCATCGTCGGCATCTTCTCGGGCGGCCTCATGGAGATGGCAGCCTTCAACTTTATTCCGCTCATGCGCACGCATGCCGGTGCCTATCTTTTGGCGCTCGGTATCGGCTTTGCCTTTAGCCTCATCTTTTTTGTTAGTTTTCGAGCACTCATCTTGGTCTATGACCTTAAGACACCGGGCCGCGAGGATCATGTTGCCAATCGCGCGGCAATCGATTGTTTAACGGGAAGCGACTTTGCCAAAGAGCAATCCCCCAATGACGAGGTCGATAGTCGATCCGATCAAGATCACGTCCTCGCTGAGCGGGTAATTCAGCTTTTAGGTGGCGTTGGCAATATCGTGCGCGCAACCAACTGCGCCACGCGCCTGCGCGTCGAGGTCGCAGACCCTTCCATCGTTGCAGATAACGCGTCGTTTGTCGCGGTGGGCGCCAAGGGCCTCATCATTACGGGCAAGACCGCCCAGGTGGTCATCGGCATCTCCGTTCCCCGCGTTAAAGAGCATTTTGACCAGATCATGGGCCTCGAGCCGGAATTTGTGCCCACCACCTCGGCCTCCCCTGCCGCCAGCGCAGCCCATAAGCGCGGCGATATCTGCTTCTTCGATATCGACGGAACGCTCGCCTGGCAAGACCCCAGGCTCGCCCAAGACCTTCCCGAAGACGAGCGGGACCTCTCCCCCTATCCCAACGAGGCGGTTTCGCAGGCAATCCGCGAGTTTGTCGCCAACGGCAACATGGCCTTTATCTGCACGGGGCGCACCCTCAGCTGCATCCACCCCAAACTTCTTGAGCTGCCCTGGACCGGCATCGTCTGTCTTGCGGGCGGTTACGCCGAGATCAACGGACACGCAATTCGCGATCTGTCGATGACGCCCAGCATGCTGCAGCATCTTGCCCCCTATCTTGAGCAATCGGGCGAGGTCATCCGCTTTGAGGGCCTCAACGGCGTCGTGCGCATGAGTGCCGATGCCCCCGATGCCCCCGGATACGCGCGCACCCTGGGCGACGCAGTCACGCAGCTGCAACATTACAGTGTCTACAAGATCTTGATGCCTACATCGCTCGCCAACCACATCGCTCAAGATAAGGCACTTGAGCCGCTGCTGTGCTTTAACGAGCTCGAACTCGAGGTAACCGAAATCTCGCCCCGCGAATGCACGAAGCGCGGGGGCATCCAGTCTGTACTCGACGCCCTCGACCCCCACCACGGAACCGTATACGGCATTGGCGACGCCAGCAATGACGTCTCGCTGATGAACGCCGTCGATGTCGGTATCGCCATGGGCAATGCGCCGGACTATCTCAAGGATAAGGCCGATTACGTGACCGACACCGTCGATCACGACGGTGTCGTTGCGGCGCTCGAGCATTTTAGGCTGATTTAGGCACACTCCATCAAACGCACGCCCGTTGTCCTAAATCGCCAAAACTGCCGCGCCAAACGCCCTGATGTGGCAATATGTTGTCTGCATATTGCATCAATGCAACCTCAGAAAGAATGCGAGAACCCGTGTCCAGTCCGTTTACCAGCTTTTTAGCCCAGCACTTTGACCAGATTAACGACTATCTGGCCACGTTCTTTGACGGACAGGCGACCTCTGCCGATATCGAGCGCTACCTGTATGCGCCGCTCTCGGCTTTTACGGCCAACGCCGGCAAGCGCCACCGCCCGCTTATCTGCATGCTCGCCGCAACCGCAGTGGGCGGTAGCTTCGAGAGCGCCCGCAGCGCCGCGGCAGCCATCGAGCATTTCCAGTCGGGCGCGCTGATCCACGACGACATCGCCGACAACGGACAGCTTCGTCGAGGCAAGCCCTGCATGCACCTTACCGAGGGCACGGGCCTTGCCATCAATTGTGGCGACCTGGCGCTCACCATGGTCACCAAGACGGTTCTCGACGACCCTACGCTGGAGTCCGACGTGAAGCTGCGCGTGCTCCACGAGCTTACCGAGATGATCGTCCGCACCATCGAGGGTCAAGCACTCGACCTGGGTTGGGTCCGCGACGGGCGCTTTGATATCTCGGTTGATGACTACCTGGACATGGCGACGCACAAGACCGCGTTTTACAGCGGAGCCACGCCGCTTGCCGCCGGAGCCATTATCGGCGGCGGCAACGATGAGCAAATCGAAGCGCTGCGCGCCTTTGGCCTGCACACGGGCCTTGCCTTTCAGATTCAGGACGACCTGCTCAACCTTGTCGGCACTAAGGAAGCTGCCAACAAGGACTTCCGCACCGACATCACCGAGGGCAAGCGCACGCTTGTCGCCGTACACGCCCTCTCTGATGAGCGCCACCACGGCGAGGTCGAGGCGATTCTTTCCTCAGGCACCGATAATCCCGCGCAGCTCGCACGCGCCGTGGAGATCTTCCAGGAGACCGGCTCCATCGACTACGCCCACACTTACGCGCTCGACCTGACCGCTAAGGCCAAAGCGGCCATCGAGAACGTTGAGCTTGATCCGCACGCACGCGAGCTGTTCCTCTCCATGGCAGATTTCTTTGTGGAGCGCCTTAACTAACGGGGGTTATAAAACCTGTCAGCAGCGTATTTAGGCACAACTTGCTACACTGTTGAGTGCATGTTTATGCATCCCTTTGCGTTGTCTATCCGACAGACGCTCAAATAGTACGAATGGTACGCCGAAAGGGGTTCGTTCATGGAACCTATTACAACGGGCATGCAAGGAGCAGCCGTCGAGGACGTGCAGTCTCGTCTCCTGCAGCTCGGCTACACGATTGATGCCGCCGAAGTCACCGACAAGTACTTTGGAGCCACCACTGAGCAGGCCGTCAGCACCTTCAGGCTCGACAGCGGCCTTGCTGCCGGTCATGCCGTCGATATCCCCTGTTGGAGCGCCCTTGTAGACGCTTCGTATAAGCTGGGCGACCGCACCCTCTATCTGCGCATGCCCAATTTCCATGGCGCCGATGTGCAGGCCCTGCAGCGCGCTCTCAACGTTTTGGGCTTTGCCTGTGGCGAAGACGACGGCTGCTTTGGCCCGCATACCGAGGCCGCCCTGCAGCAGTTCCAGGAAAATGTCGGCCTGTTTGCCGACGGCATGGCCTTCCAGGACACCTACGCCTACATCAACCGCCTGCACCATGTGTGGGAGGGCAAGCCCTCGGTCACCGAAGCCGAGTCCCGCATCGGTTTTGCTCGCGCCGCCAACGTGCTCGAGCGCTTCCAGATTGCCGTTATCGGCGAGGACCCCATCGCACGCAGTGTTGCGTCGCGCATGTGGAATATCGCCACGGCAACGACCGACAACAGCGGCATGATGCTCTGCGACTCCGAGGTCCCAACCGACGTTGACCTGGTGCTCGAGATCGCAAGCGACGAGCTGCCCGCCGACGCCGCACCGCGCGCCACGATTGCCCTCGCCGAGTGCCACAACCTGGCCCAGCGCATCCGCACTGCCAATGTCGCCGCACAGCAGAAGCCGGCACGCATTCGCATTGAGCTCACGGGCATGACGCGCTACAACGGCACCTTCACGGCCAGCGACGCGCAGACACTCGCCGTACGCCTGCTCGACGGCGTTTGCGATGCCCTGGCAGATTAGGTAAACTAAACGAGTTGCTTTTGGGCAACACCACACATTGGGACGTAGTTCAACGGTAGAACTCCGGTTTTTGGTGCCGGCTGTTGGGGGTTCGAATCCCTCCGTCCCAGCCAAAGAAACAAGCCTCTCGAACGCATAGCCGATCGGGAGGCTTTTCTTGTGAGCAAGCGGAGGGATTCGAACCCGCAAGGAATCTACCTATATAAGACAGACGCCCCAGGCCCATAAGGACCAAGAGCGCCTTTCATCTAGAAAATATCAGCCCAGTTCCGAAAAGCGAGCCGCATGCGACAACCAAGTAGCCGCAGGCCCCGGGAGAGTGGGGACACCGGCTTAGGTTTATCGCGAGTTCCGCACGAACAGGAGGCCACTTAATGTGGCCTCCGTCGTGAGCAGGACTGTAGAGCAGGAAACTTCATCAGTGCCCGCCCCACGGGAAACCGGCGGGATAGACCGGTTCAGATGGGGCTTTGATGCATGGGTGGTCTGTTGTTGTGCAAATGGGTATCATACTGTGGTTATTGTATCGACTCCGTGATGCATGTTTGTACGTTCCCGGCGGTCGGTTTGCCAGAAGCGCCCCGTCGGTTGTTCCAGACCCGTTTCGAAGAAAGGAAACCACACTAACCTATGGCAGCTAAAAAATCATCTCCCTTGAAGATCATCCCGCTCGGCGGCCTTGACGGCATCGGCAAGAACATGACGGTCTTCGAGTGCGGCGACGACATGGTGCTCGTCGACGCCGGTCTCATGTTCCCCGACGACTCCCAGCCCGGTATCGACCTGGTGCTTCCCGACTACACCTATGTTCTGGAGAACGAGGAGAAGCTCCGCGGTATCGTCGTCACCCACGGCCACGAGGACCACACCGGTTCGCTTCCGTACCTGCTGCAGGACCTCAACAACAAGGTGCCCATCTTTTCGAGCAAGCTGACGCTTGGCTTTATCGAGGGCAAACTTTCTGAGTTCCGCATCCGCGCACCCAAGTTCCGCGAGGTCAAGGGCGGCAGCCATGTCAACCTCGGCGGAATCTCGCTCGACTTCTTCTCGATGACGCACTCCATCCCCGGCGCTCTGGGCGTGTTCATCCGCACCAACCAGGGCACCGTTATGCACACCGGCGACTTTAAGCTCGACCAGACGCCCATCGATGGTGTCACGCCCGACTATGCCGCTATCAGCCGCTTTGCCAAGCAGGGCATCGACCTGCTGCTTTCCGACTCCACCAACGCCACGGTTCCTGGCTTTACCAAGTCCGAGGCCGAGGTTGGTCCCAATCTGCTGCACGCCAT
>CALLRY010000080.1:0-1645 GCA_938014285.1 uncultured Collinsella sp.
CGCGCGGCCTGACCGCTGCCTCCGGCATCGACGTCATGACCCACGCCATCGAGTCCTACGTCTCCATCATGGCTTCCGACTACACCAAGGGCCTCTCCGAGCGCGCTGCCAAGCTCGTCTTTGAGAACCTGCCCTCCAGCTTCACGAATGGCGCCAAGGACCCGCACGCCCGCGAGGAGATGCACAACGCCTCCTGCATGGCCGGTATGGCCTTCGCCAATGCCTTCCTGGGCCTCAACCACTCCATGGCCCACAAGCTCGGCGCCTTCCATCACCTGCCCCACGGCCTCGCCAACGCCGTCATCCTGACCCGCGTCATGCGCTACAACGCCGCCGAGGCTCCCGTCAAGATGGGTACCTTCTCCCAGTATCCTTACCCCAACGCGCTGCACAACTACGCCGAGATGGCCAAGTACTGCGGCATCGAGGGCAAGGACGACAAGGAGGTCTTCGAGAACTTCATCACGAAACTCGAGGAGCTCAAAGACTTCATCGGCGTCAAGAAGACCATCGCCGACTACGGTGTCGACGAGCAGTACTTCCTCGACACCCTCGACGAGATGACCGAGCAGGCATTCAACGACCAGTGCACCGGCGCTAACCCGCGCTACCCGCTCATGAGCGAGATCAAGGAGCTCTACCTGGACGCCTACTACGGCCGCGAGCCCCAGGATTACGCCGTCTGCTAGTTTTAGCACGGTTTTTAACGGCGGGGGTGCACGGGTGTTTCACACACCCCCGCCGTCGCTTCTATCGCATCGTTGAAAGGATGCAACCATGCTGCTACCCGATTCCAAGACCGAGCTCGTCCGCCGCGGCAACAAGGTCGTTTACGACCTGGGCGACAAGATCGTCAAGGTCTTTAACGAGACCAAGCCTGTCTCCGACGTGTTCAACGAGGCTTTGAATCTTGCCCGCATCAATGAGTGCGGCATCCGCAGCCCCAAGGCTCTCGAGGTTTCCCAGCTCGAGAACGCCAACGGCTGGGCGCTCGTGACCGAGAAGGTTCCGGGCACCACCCTTGCCGAGAAGATGACTGCCGAGCCCCAGCGCTTTGGTGAGTACCTCGAGATGTTCGTCGACCTCCAGATCGAGATCCACGGCTACACCTCCCCGCTGCTCAACCGTCAGCGCGACAAGTTCGCCCGCATGATCGACAGCCTTGATCAGCTCAATGCCACCACGCGCTACAACCTTCAGGAGCGTCTGGACGGCATGACCAAGGAGTTCAAGGTCTGCCACGGCGACTTCAACCCCTCCAACGTCATCGTCGGCGACGACGGCCAGCTCTATGTGTGCGACTGGGCACACGCCACCCAGGGCTCCCCTGCTGCCGACGTTGCCACCACCTACCTGCTCTTTGCCCTCAACAGCAAGGACCAGGCCGAGGCCTACCTGGAGCTCTACTGCGACCGTGCCGACATGCCCATGCAGGTCGTGCGTCAGTGGACGAGCATCGTCGCCGCTTCCGAGCTCGCTCGTAAGCGCAACGTGAACGATGAGTTCCTGAAGAACTGGATCGATGTCGTCGATTATCAGTAATATCTGAGCGATTTATTTCGCATCGGAGGCACAATGGAAAACCCCGCAGCTCTGAACTGCACCCCAAAACTTGGACGGCTTAAATAAGAACTACGCCGCAAGG
>CALLRY010000081.1:0-3513 GCA_938014285.1 uncultured Collinsella sp.
CGACCGTAACGGCCTGCGTCCCGCCCGCTACTATGTGACGCGCGACGGTCGCTTTATGCTGGCAAGCGAGGTGGGCACCATCGAGGTGAGCCCCGAGAACATCCTGACGAGCGGCTGTCTGGGACCGGGCCAGATGCTCGAGGTCGATTTTGCCCGCGGCCGCGTCATCTACAACGACGAGCTGCGCGCCCGTTACGCCAAGGAAAAGCCCTATCGCGACTGGATCGCCGAAGAGACGCTGACCGTCGACGCGCTCGACAAGCCCGTCGCGCCCACGCCCGCCGAGGACGCCGAGGTGCCCGCCGCCGTGCGCATGGCCAAGCTCGGGTATCACTGGGATGATGTTGACGAAGTCGTGCGTCCCATGGCCCAGCAGGGCAAGGCGCCGCTCGCCTCGATGGGTATCGATGCGCCGCTGGCCTGCCTGTCCAAGAAGACGCGCTCGTTCTTTGACTACTTCTATCAGCTGTTCGCCCAGGTCACGAACCCGCCGATCGACGCCCTTCGCGAGCATATGGTCACCTCGACCACGCTCTACCTGGGCAACCACGGCAACCTGCTCGAGGACTCCCGTACGGCCTGCCAGCTGGTGCGCCTGGAGCGCCCGCTGCTGAGCGAGGAGGAGTTCGACCGCATTTGCGCCATCGACCGCGTGGGCTTTAAGACCCGCCGTTTCCGTGCCGTCTACCGCCGCGATGCCGGCGAGGGTGCGCTGCAGGCTGCGCTCAAGCAGCTTGCAGAGGACGTTGAGGCCGCGGTCCGCGACGGCGTGAACATCGTGGTGTTGAGCGATCGCGCCGGAGCGGGCGAGGTGCCCGTGCCGTCGCTGCTCGCCGTGGGCTGCGTGCACAACCACCTGATCCGCGCCGGCGTGCGTACCTTTGCCGACATCGTGGTGGAGTGTGGCGACGCCGTGTCCCCGCACGACTTTGCGGCGCTGGTGGGCTATTCCGCGAGCGGTATCTATCCGTACAACGCGCATGCGTGCATCCGCGACTTGGCGGCGCACGGCGATCTGGACGTGACAGCCGAGCAGGGCATCGCCAACTACAACAAGGCCGCGACGGCGGGCATCGTCTCCATCATGTCCAAGATGGGCATCTCCACGGTGCAGAGCTACCACTCCGCGCAGATCTTCGAGGCCGTGGGCTTCACTCCGGAGTTCGTCAACGCGTACTTCGCCGGCACGGTGAGCCGTGTGGGCGGTATGGGTGTCGAGGACGTCGAGCGCGAGCAGAATGAGCGCTACGACGCCGCGCTCGCTATCCTCAAGAGCCCGGCTCCCGATCAGCTGCCCACGCTGGGTCTGACCAAGTGGCGCCCGCTCGGCGGCGAGGATCACCTTATCGACCCGCAGACCGTCTACCTGCTGCAGACCGCCTGCCGCGAGGACAGCTACGACACCTTTAAGGAGTACAGCGCCCGCCTGCACCGCACCGGCCGTGCCGTGCGCCTGCGTGACCTGCTGGACTTTAATGCCAACGGTCGCACGCCGGTTTCGCTCGACGAGGTGGAGCCCGCGCTCAACATCGTCCGCCGCTTTAACACCGGCGCCATGTCGTACGGCTCCATCAGCAAGGAAGCACACGAGTGCATGGCCATCGCCATGAACCGCCTGCACGGCCGTTCCAACTCGGGCGAGGGCGGCGAGGACCCGCGTCGCGAGACCCCGCTGGCTAACGGTGACTCCAAGAATTCCGCCATCAAGCAGGTGGCAAGCGCGCGCTTTGGCGTGACGAGCCGCTACCTGTGCAGCGCCTTCGAGATTCAGATCAAGATGGCCCAGGGCGCCAAGCCCGGCGAGGGCGGCCACCTGCCCGGCAAGAAGGTCTACCCCTGGATCGCCGAGGTCCGTCAGTCCACGCCCGGCATCGGCCTGATCTCGCCTCCGCCGCACCACGACATCTACTCCATCGAGGACCTGGCGGAGCTTATCTTCGATCTTAAGAACGCCAACCCCGGCGCACGCGTGTCGGTCAAGCTGGTCAGCGAGGCCGGCGTCGGCACCATCGCCACCGGTGTGGCCAAGGGTGCCGCCGACAAGATCTTGATCAGCGGCCACAACGGCGGCTCCGGTGCTGCGGCGCGCGATTCGATCTGGCACGCCGGTCTGCCGCTGGAGCTTGGCCTTGCCGAGGCCCAGCAGACGCTGCTGCAAAACGGCCTGCGCTCACGCGTGGTGCTCGAGGCCGATGGCGAGCTCATGGACGGCACCGATGTTGCCGTCGCCTGCCTGCTGGGTGCCGAGGAGTTTGGCTTTGCGACCATGCCGCTCATCTCCATGGGCTGCCTCATGCAGCGCGACTGCCAGCAGGATACCTGCCCGGCCGGCATCGCTACGCAAAACTGCCGCCTGCGTCGCGGCTTCCGCGGCAAGCCCGAGCACGTCGAGCACTTTATGCTCTTTGTGGCCGAGCAGCTGCGCGAGGTCATGGCGAGCCTGGGCTTCCGCACCGTCGACGAGATGGTCGGCCATCCCGAGTGCTTGCGCCAGATCGAGGTCCCGGGCAACCGCAAGGCCAACCTGCTGGATCTGTCGCCCGTGCTGGCGAGCGCGACCTGTGAGTTTGGTGCCCACATCCCGGGTGCCGACGGCCGTCACTTCCTGCCCCAGATGGCTGCGGACAGCGAGCTCGACAAGACGCTCGACTCCACGTTGTTTGTGCCCTATACGGCCGATGCCCGTGCGCACCTGCGTCCGATTCGCTTCCGCGCCGATATCGCCAACGTCAACCGCTGCGTGGGCACCATCTTGGGCAATGCGGTGACCAAGGCGCATCCCGAGGGCCTGCCCGCCGGCTCCATCACCATCGATTGCGATGGTTCGGCCGGTCAGAGCTTTGGCGCCTTCCTGCCGCGCGGCATTACGCTCAACGTGTGCGGCGACGCCAACGACTACTTTGGCAAGGGCCTTTCGGGCGGCGAGGTGTCGGTGCGCCCCAACCCGCATGCGACCTACAAGTTCGATGAGAACATCATCGTGGGCAACGTTGCGTTCTTTGGCGCCACGAGCGGCCGCGGCTTCATTAACGGCCTGGCCGGCCAGCGCTTTGGCGTACGCAACTCCGGTGCCACGGTGGTGGTCGAGGGCTGCGGCAACCATGGCTGCGAGTACATGACGGGAGGTCTGGCGCTCATCCTGGGCGAGGTCGGGCAGAACTTCGCCGCCGGCATGACGGGCGGCGTGGCTTACGTCTTTGACCAGTACGGCACGCTCGATGCCCGTGTGAACCACGAGAGCGTTGAGCTTAAAGCCCCGACGGCCGGTGAGCTGGCGCAGATTCGTGCGCTCATCCAGGAGCACGTGGACGCGACGCAGAGCCCGCGCGGCATTAAGCTGCTCTACAGCTTTGAGACGATGAGCAAGCACTTTGTGAAGGTCATTCCGACCGAGTACGAGCGCGTGCTGGCGATTGTCGCCGCCGCCGAGGCCGTCGGCAAGACGCATGAGCAGGCCGAGGAGCTGGCGTTTGACATTGTGACCGGTCGCGCCGACGCCGCCGATGTCGCTCG
>CALLRY010000082.1:0-1552 GCA_938014285.1 uncultured Collinsella sp.
TCTGACGTTCAACTTCAAGGGCGCGACCAGAAGGTCAGCGCCCTTTCGTTTCACGTCACCTTGTCTCAAATGCGGCCCGCTCGCTGTCCGTCCTCTACCTGCGCCGTTGTCGTGTAGGTGGCTATGTCGTGCGGGCTGCTGTTGAACGTTCGGGCCCGTGCTCTATAGCGAGTCGATAAAGCGCTGCTGGGCGGCGCGGCCGGCTTCGTCCCACTTAAAGACGCCGGCGTTGTCGAGCACGTGGCCAAACGCCACGCCGACCTCCTCGTGCAGGATATCGATGGCGTTGTCGGCCGTAAGCTCGTCGGCGCGGCGGGCAAAGACGTCCTTGGCCCATGCGGCGTGGCTGCGGCAAAGGTCGTCGCCCTCGAGCGCGCTAGCAAGGTCGTAGCTGGCATCGGCCTTGGCTGCCAGCAAGTGCTCGCGGACAGCGCCGAGCTCGGGAACCAAGCGCGGCGGCAAAATGGCCAGGCCCATGACCTCGATCAGGCCGATGTTCTCCTTTTTAATGTGGTGGTACTCAGCATGCGGGTGGAATACGCCCAGCGGATGCTCGTCGGTCGTGATGTTGCAGCGAAGCGCCAGGTAGGCCTCGTAGATTTCGCCGCCGGCATTGCCGCGGGAGTCGACGCGGCGGATGACGGGCGTCACGGTGTTGTGCGCCACGCCGTCGGCTGTGTGCGCGATGACGCCCACCGACTCATCGGTCCACTCGCGCCAGGCGAGGATAATCTTCTCGGCGGCGTCGAGCAGCTGGGCGCGGTCGTGCGAGCGCAGCCGCAGCACCGAAAGCGGCCACTGCAACACGGTACCGCTGACCTGGTCAAAGCCGGGCACGTTAAACTGCGAGACTTCGGTGGCATGCATCATGGGGAACTCGTGCGCGCCGCCCTGGAAGTGGTCGTGCGACAGAATCGAGCCGCCCACGATGGGCAGGTCGGCGTTGGAGCCAATAAAGTAGTGCGGGAACAGGTCGACAAAGTCGAGCAGGCAGGTCAGCCCCTTGCGGTCGACGTGCATCGGACGATGCTCGGAGCTCATAGCAATGCAGTGCTCGTTAAAGTACGCGTACGGGCTGTACTGGAAGCCCCAGCGCTCGCCATTAAGCTGAATGGGAATAACGCGTAGGTTCTGACGGGCGGGATGGGTGCCGCCGTCGGCTGCGGCGGAGCGTCCAGGGTAGCCCTCGTTTTCGATGCAGAGTTGGCAGGCGGGATACTTCTCGCCCGTGTTCTTGGCTGCACCTGCCGCGGCGATATCGCGCGGGTCCTTTTCGGGCTTTGACAGGTTGATAGTGATCTCCAGGTCGCCCCAGTTGGTGGGAGTGCTCCATTTGATGTTGCGCGCGATGGCGGCACGGCGCACGTAGCCGGCGTCGCAGCACAGGCCGTAGAACCAGTCGGTCGCGGCGCGGGGCTCGTTGACGCCCATACGTCCGTTGAACTCCTCGTTTACAACTGAAGGCCTCGGCATGAGCGCGCCCATGATGCGCATGGCGATGCGGTCGCGGCCCGATGCCGTGTCCTCGGCGGCGCCGTTGGCAACGGCGGCC
>CALLRY010000083.1:0-1069 GCA_938014285.1 uncultured Collinsella sp.
CGGGCTGTGGTCGTCCATGGCCCGGACGCGCGAAGTTCCTAGCTTCTTGGTGCGGGAATGCAAGTGTGACGAGACGGCGGAGCGCCGACGCAAGCGCGAGGCCGCGCGCGGTCTCGTGGGACTGGCAACCGAGGGGGCGACCCTCAGCGACGATGCGCTTTCCGACTTGAGGTTTCAGGCCTTGCTGTCTCGCTACGAGGTGCTGTCATGAAGGTCCTTTTCGACACCAACGTGTGGCTCGACATTATTTTGAGTCGCGAGGGCTTCTGGGAAGCGTCTTTGACGGCGCTTTACGACTGCATCGACGAGGACGATGATCTCTGCGTGGTCGCCACTTCCCTGAAGGACGTCTTCTTTCTCGTGGAGCGCTTGAAGAGCGCCGATGCTGCCTACGAATCGGTCGAGCGCATGCTTGAGCTTGCTCGCCCTATCGCTGTTGACGAAGCGGTCTGTCGACGTGCCCTTCCGTTGGAGCGCCCCGACTACGAGGATGGTCTCATAGCGGCAGCGGCCGAGATCGAGCAAATCGAGTGCATCGTCACGAGAGACGACGGTGCCTTCCGCGATCTGGGCATACGCCGCATGAGCCCTCTCGAGTTCATCAAAGAGCGTGGTACGGAGGTCGTCGCTCTGTAGGGCGCGGAGCGCACCCGTGCGCGGCAGCTGCTGGGGTAGGGGCGAAGGTCGATTCTCGGTTGCTTGCGCCCTTCCGCATCGTACCGGTAACGTTCTTCCGGGAGCGCGGGCGCGAAGCTTTTCGGCTGCACTAGAATGGACACCGATCATTGGCTTCTTACGATGTATCAAAGAGCAACTTTCTTGAAAGGACGAATCATGGCGAAATCGGCAGTGGTATTTGTAGCGAACGGGTGCGAGCCCGTGGAAGTGGTGGCCCCGGTGGACGCCCTTCGGCGCGGCGGGGTGGACGTGGTGCTGGCCGCCGTGTCCGACGATCTGACCGTGCGGGCGGCTCAAGCGGTGACGCTTCAGGCCGATGCGCCGCTTTCCACCCTCGATCTGACGCAGTTCGATATCGCCATCGTGCCCGGTGGCTCGGTGGGCGTGGACA
>CALLRY010000084.1:0-3145 GCA_938014285.1 uncultured Collinsella sp.
TTTACGAGATAGAACGAGCCGGTTGCAGCGGCGTCCGTCGACTCAAAGTCAAACGGTTTGCGACCGCTGTAGAGCTGGTACAAAATGCTCGAAAGCGCATAGACGTCGATTGCCGGCGAACGGCGAAGGGCCGCGATGCCTTCGATATCCTGCGTGAGCATCTCGGGCGCGGCGTATGCGGGCGTGGCAAAGCGCCAGATGTCGGCGCGCCGGGTGATCGTGTCGTCGCCGAGAGCCATGGTCGCGGAGCCCATGTCGATGAGGCAGGGGTCAAAGGAGCAATCGGCAATCTGCTGCTCGAGCGTTCGGCTGGTGGTGCGGAACATGATATTGGCAGGCGACAGGTCGCGATGAATGACCTGATTCACGAGGCCTTGGGTCATCAAGAGCGCACGAAGCACGGCGTTTCCGACGGCGGCGACCATCTGGGTGGTCAGCCCGCCCGAGGCGTCGTGCGGAAGCAGGGGCAGCGCCTGCTTGAGCGAGGTGCCCTCGACCCACTCCATGAGGATGAGCGGGTCATCCTCGCACGATCCGTAGCCATAGACGCGCGGAAATCCGCGCAGGTGCGAGACGGTACACAGATGACGGTACTCCTCGAACAGCGCAGCGGTGTTGGCCAGGTGCGCTGCCGATTGCTTGGCGGAGCGGTCGGGGGCTTGGCCGGAAAGGATGGCGTTGTCCTTGAGTAGCTTGACGGCAAAGACCTCGCCGCTCGTGTTGGTCGCGCGCAGCACGTGCCCGATGTTGCCGTTGTTGCGGTGGGCCGTCTGGAGAATAAGCGTCATAAACCGACGCTTGGCGTCGTCCTCGGCGCTGGGGTCGACCGCCACGGCGGTATCGAACGTATCGAGACGGATGAGTTTGTCGCCATAGGCGCTATCGGTAGTATCCATGGCGTTCCTTTGTCTGGCATGGGTTGCCGCACGTATACGTGAGCAGTGCGGATATCGGTAAAGTACCATGATAGCCGCACTGCCCACGTATACCGCTGTGCATTGTCGTTTACGACGCAGAAGGTAGAAGACGAAAGACGGACGGCGACCGTCTTTCGATCGCCGTCCGTGCTAGTCCACAATGACGAGAAATGTTGTGTAGAGACCCAGATGGAGCCTGTCGCTGTTTTCGATTTCCACTGGGGGATAGATCTTGCCGGGCTCGCGTTGGTCGCGCGGCGGCTCGATTACGATATCGCCGTCGCCCGCGCCCGATTCGAGCACCGTGCCGTTGGTCGATCCAAGGCCCTGGGCGTACCAGTGCTCACCCTCAAGCCAAATGCGAAGATGCTCGCGCGATGCGTCGGCGCCCACATCGGTGATGCTGGGCGAGGTTTTGGGCAGAGAACCAATCACGGTGCCGTGCTGATCGCGTGTGAGGGGATGGATTTGCATGTCGGCGCAGTTGTCGGCATGGGTTCTGAGCAGACCGAGGTTGTGGGCGACGGTGCGCGGCTGCTCCAGGCTGCTCATAAAGCCACGTCCGACGGTAGTTTCGGTGGTGCCAAAGTGCTCGCCCGTCTTGCTGTCGCAAAAGCGCTCGACGGTGGCCACGCCCTGAACGGGATCGGCGAGCGCCCCCGTTGCCACAAAGAGCATAAGGTAAAGCGTGCTTTTCTCGCGCACGGCATTGCCGTCAAAGTTGTCGATGCGATTGAGGGCATTTGCATATAGGCGGCTGTCCAGCTTGTAGCTGGTGAGAGCCGACATCATTTCGTTGGCGGCCGGACCGCGATAGTGCTCGGCGATTGCCCGATAGGCGGACTCGCCGCCGCCGAGCTTGCTGCAGATTGCCGAGGAAAGGTTGAGCGTGGTGACGGTAAAGTCGCTGTAGATGGAGGGCGCGCACTGGTCAGGCTTGCGATGGACGATGTAACGGGTGAGATACGAGCGGTTGGAAGAGCATTTCTCGAGCAGGGTACTGCCGAGATAAGAGTTTCCATTGATGAGCATTCGGGCGATCTCGAGATGTTTAAGACCGCCGAACGAGCGAATATCGTTATAGAGGACCGAGCAAGGCGTCTCTGCTGCCACGGATACCTCCTTTGATTGCTTCCTAGCCAATATGGCGATAGGAATTAATGGCCCCCGGTGGGCGACGTATTAAATGGCTGCGCAATATATAGCGTAACCAAAGCAACATTATAGGCCACATGTTCGAAATTGCAGGAAGACCGAGAGATTTGGTTTGGACTGGACGGAAATCCCCCTCTGTCTTGATCTATAACAATTAGGACCGATTTTACTCGGTAATTGTTACAGATTGAGACGCTTGTGAACCGTGTCGACCGTTTGTCTCGATCTGTAACACGTAGAGGAAGATTCGCCCTGTAGATGTTACAGATTGAGACAATCAGCCGGGCCCACCTCGTCCGCCTCGTCATCTGTGGTTTACGTGGGGGCATGCGAAGCACGGGTATACTAACCGGCGGCGAATCTGCTCCATCGCTTAGAGCTGCTGCGTCTGGACGGCGCGTGATAGGGCTGCCAAAGCGATCGCCAGCGTGCTGAGCAACGTCCTCTCTGTGCGCACCTGTTTTTGTATGTATTAGCGCACTACCAAGCACGCCCGCGCGGCCGCATGCCGTGCCCATTGCGCGTGCAGATAAGGAACAACAACATATGCGTAATTCTGTATCTGACGTCACCGACGCCGAGATTCTGGACGAGACCCGCGAGGCCATGACCCAGGCTGCCTTCGATGCCGCCGATGTGGCCAATGCCGCCCAGGCCGTCGAGTCCGCTACCGAGAGCCTGCCCGCCTTTGACGAGCTGGGCCTCTCCGACGAGATGCTTCGTGCTATCGAGAACCTGGGCTACACGGCGCCGACGCCCGTGCAGGCCGGCTCCATCCCCGTGGTGCTCGAGGGTCGCGACCTGCTTGCCGCCGCTCAGACCGGCACCGGCAAGACGGCCGCTTTCTTGCTGCCGACCATGAACAATCTGGAGCACATCGCTCCGCCCAAGCCCGTGCGTGAGCGCGGCGGCCGCAACCGCCGTCGCGGCGCCAAGAAGCCCGAGGGCAACGGCCGTGGCCCTGTGATGCTCGTCATCACCCCCACGCGCGAGCTCGCCCAGCAGATCGACGAGGTCGCCAGCAAGATTGCCGACGTCACCGGCCATGTCGCCGTGACCGTCGTGGGCGGCGT
>CALLRY010000085.1:0-1234 GCA_938014285.1 uncultured Collinsella sp.
ACACACGCCACGCGAGCAGCCCTCGACAATCAGAGCCGCGGCAACGCCATCATCAGCGGTAGGCCAAGCAGCATGGGCAACGGCGCCGGGCGTAAAGCCCGTCTCCTTGGGGGCAGCCGCGTGCATGGCTGACAGGGTCGCCGCCAGTGCATCCATCGCGGCGTCGAGCACCGCGGCGTCCGCCAAGAGGTCCGCATCACCCACGGCAAGCTTGCGAACGGAACCCTGCGACACCAACCCGTGCAGTGAGGCATCGACCTCGCCGGCACCAAGATCCAAAGCCTCGGCAACATCAACCGCCGTAACCGGCAGCGTCTGCAGTGCCAGCCAAGCGCCCACACCGCCCGCGATATCGCCGGACTCGAGCGCCGCATACAGCGCACGCTCTCCTTCGGCAAGCTCGCGTGAGCGACGGCAGCGCGAAAGCAGCACACGCCCGCCGCCAATGAGCATAACGGGCGAATACGACAGCACCACGGCATGGTCGCCGGCGCGCAGCGGCAGCGGTTCCTCCAAGCGCACCTGCACCACTCGCGTCTCGCCCACCGCCATGGGGGCCTCGCCCTCCATGAACATGATGCGACCGACAACCTCGGCCGTACCCGCCATCACGTGCACACGCGCACCCGACTCGAGCACGCGCGGCTTGGCTCCCTCGCGACCCAGATACGTAAACGTCATCATAAAGCGCATCGTCTGACCAAAGCGGCCCGCCACGCCGAGCATCTCACCGCGATCGAGCGCAGCGACGCTATCGCCCACCAGGTTGAGCGCCACGCGCTGACCGGGCAGCGCCCGCTGCGTGTCGCCATGCACATGGATCCCGCGTACGCGGCAGGCCGTGCGCGACGGCAGCGCGACGAGCTCATCGCCCACCGCAACCGGCGCATCGTGCAGCGTTCCCGTCACGACGGTGCCGGCGCCCTTGATCGTAAAGCAGCGGTCGATGGGCAGACGCGGTGTGGCATCGGTGCGCTCGGCACGGTCGCGGCAGGAATCCCAGCAGGTACCAACCTGATCGTCAAGCGCGGCCAGCAGCGCGCCAATCCCCTCGCCTGTCTTGGACGACACGGGGACAATCGACGCGCCCGCAAACACGGTGTCCGACAAAAAATCATCGACGTCGAGCTCGGCAAGCTCGGTCATCTCGCTATCGGCCAAGTCGCACATCGTCAGCGCGACCACCATATGCGTGACGCCCAGCAGCTCCAGCACATGCACGTGCTCGCGGGTC
>CALLRY010000086.1:0-5831 GCA_938014285.1 uncultured Collinsella sp.
GTATCGTTTATTTTCAACCCCCTTATTCATGCCTCTACGGCTACCCCGCGTAGCCCTCAGCCCATACCTTCTGGTAATCCCATCCATCCGGAAACCCCGTCCCACTCTGAATACATCCAGCGAACGCATGCGAGCGTGTTGTCCAGAACGACCTCGTCATCGGGGTGATGGAAAATGTCACCCCAAACGCTTGCCACGGTTGCGCCCACAAGTGGCAAGAAAAAGCCTCGAGAATATCGAGGCTTTCACATTTGTATTGCTTTGCACGAAGGACCGCGAACGGCGAAGCTACTCCCCCAGCACGGCCTTTTTGGCGGCTGCAGCCATGTTGTCCAGATCTTCCTTGGTGGGATGGTCCTTCGCGGCAACCCAGTTGTCGAGCAGCATCTTAAATCGGGCGTTTTCGGGATCCTGCTCAAGCATTGCCTCGTAGCGCTGCTTGACGGCGGGACCCATCTTGCCTTGGCACATCGCCCAGCCCGCAAGCTCGGCATCGTTGGCCAAATTGGAGGTCACGCGGTCGATAATCTGCTGGTAATAGCTCTGGTCGGCACCAAAACCGCAAGTACCAAACAGAAAGACGCGCTTGCCGTGCAAGGCGGAGAGCAACGCCGCGACCGAAGGCGTGCACGCACCCTTGTCGCACCAAAAGCCAACGAGCACCGTATCGGCAGCGCAGGCACCCTGCGCCTCGCGCGCAACTTGGTCTGCATCCACATCATCGCTCAGCGCGGCAGCGTGAATAAACTCGACGCCTGCAGCCTGTAGGGCACGCTTGATTGCGCCCGAAACCATCCTGGTATTACCGCTCTTGCTGTTGACCACCAAAGAGCATGTCATAGTCACGTTGCTCGTTTCCCCCAAAACTAAAGCCACTAATGCAATTTATTAGATGAATATCTTAGTACTAACGTGACAGATGTAAACCACCTTCTGCCGATTGGCGACATGGGCGACACCGATGGGGGCAAAACGTCCGCAGCGCAAGCCCCCAAATACTTAAGACGCGGGACGAACGAACCTGATTCATTTGCCCCACTGGGCGAACTGGCTGCGGTAGAGCTCGGCGTAAAAGCCGCCCGCCGCGAGCAGTTCATCGTGCGTGCCGCGCTCGATAATCTCGCCATCGCGCATTACCAGGATGCAATCGGCGTTGCGAATCGTCGACAGGCGGTGTGCCACGACAAAGCTCGTGCGACCAGCCATGAGCTCGTCGAATGCCGCCTGCACCTGCAGCTCGGTACGCGTATCGATGCTCGAGGTTGCCTCGTCCAGCAGCAAGATAGCCGGATCGGTGAGCATAACGCGCGCGATGCACAGCAGCTGCTTTTGGCCCTGGCTAAACGTGCCGCCGTCCTCGCCGATCACCGTATCGTAGCCGCCTGGCAGCTGCACGATAAACTTATGCGCATGAGCGCGCTTGGCGGCCTCGACAATCTGCTCGCGCGTGGCATCGGGGCAACCGTAGGCAATGTTCTGGGCCACCGTGCCCTCGAACAGCCAGGTGTCCTGCAGCACCATGCCAAAGGCGCGGCGCAGGCTCGCGCGCGTGTAGTCACGCGAAGACCGGCCATCGACCGCAATGCGACCGGCATCGATATCGTAAAAGCGCAGCAGCAGGTTGATGAGCGTCGTCTTGCCGCAGCCCGTGGGGCCGACGAGGGCAAAGCGCATACCGGGCTTGGCATCGATGCAGATATCCTGCAGCAGTTTGCGGTCGGGCACATAGCTAAAGTCCACGTGTTCAAACGAAACCTCGCCCTGCGGGGCGGCAAGCTCTACAGCGTCCGACGCGTCGGGCTCCTGCTCGCGCGCATCGAGCAGCGCGAACATGCGGCGCGCCGAGGCGTACGCGGTCTGGATCTGCGTGATGACGTTCGTGACCTCGTTGAACGGTTTAGTGTACTGGTTGGCGTAGGACAGGAAAATCTGCACGCCGCCCACCGTGAGCGCCGCAGGCACGCAGCCGATCACGGCGACCACGGCATAGATGATGTTGTTGATAAAGCGCGTACCGGGGTTGGAGAGCGAACCCATAAACTGCGCGCGCTCGCCCGCCGTATAGAGCTCGGCGTTGAGGGCATCAAAGCCCGCTTGGGCGTGCGGGCCGTAGGCGAAGGCGTCCACGAGCTTTTGCTCACCCACATACTCCTCGATATGACCGCCGAGTTGGCCCTGGATGCGCTGTTGAGCAGTAAAGCTCTTATTGGAAAGCTTGGCGATGGCACCGGCCGCAAAGATGGAAAGCGGCGTGACGAGCACCACCACAAGCGTCATGGTCAGGTTGATGGAGAGCATAAACGCGAGCGTGCCCACGATGGTGATGACGCCGGTAAAGAGCTGCGTAAAGCCCTGCAGCAGGCCGTCACCCACCTGATCGACGTCGTTGACCACGCGGCTCATAAGGTCGCCGTGGGCATGACCGTCGATAAAGCTGAGCGGCATGCGGCTGAGCTTGTCGCTCGCCTCCACGCGCATGTCGCGCACCGTCTCGTAGGACAGGCGATTGACGCAGTAGCCCTGCAGCCACTGAAAGGCCGCCGCGCCCACCACGACAATCGCGAGCTTGGTAACGAGCGGCAGCAGCGCGTCAAAGTCCACCTGCCCGGCGGCAACGATGAGGTCGATGCCCTCGCCGATGAGGATGGGCGTATAGAGTTGCAAGATCACCGAGATGGCGGCGCTCACAAACGACGCCGTAAACGAAATGCGATGCGGACGGACGTAGCCCAGCAGGCGGCGAGTCACCGCGCCCACGGGGTAGCGCTCGTGGTCGCCGGGCTGACGCGGGCCGTCACCCAAGTCGTTGAGGTTATCGTTGCCGGACACGTTGGCCGTCATCGTGGCGACCGAACCGGAAGAAGTATACGGATTCATTTAGCAGCCCTCCTTTGCGCAAGTGGATGCCGGGACAGCCGGGACAGACGCGGGCGTCGCGCTCCCCTGCTGGTCCTCGAGCTCCTCGCGACGAAGCTGCGACTGGCAAATCTCGCGATAGAGTTGGCAGCTTGCGTACAGCTCGTCGTGCGTGCCCAGGCCCGCGACCGAGCCGTGGTCGAGCACGCAGATCATGTCGGCGTCGCGCACGGTCGAGACGCGCTGGCTCACGATCACCGTGGTCAGCGGGAGCCCGCCCGCGGCGGCACCGCGCACGCTGCGCTCGCGGATGGCGCGGCGAAGCGCCGCGTCGGTCTTAAAGTCGAGCGCCGAGGCGGAATCATCCATGATCAGGATCTGCGGCGAGCCCACCAGGGCACGCGCAATGGTCAGGCGCTGGCGCTGACCTCCGCTGAAGTTCTTGCCGCCCGCCTCGACCGGGGCGTCGAGCCCCTGCGGCTTGTTGCGCACGAACTCGCTGGCCTGTGCCATTTCGAGCGCCGCCCACAGTTCCTCATCGGTTGCCGACTCGTCGCGCCAGGTCAGGTTGCTGCGGATAGTGCCGCTCACCAGCGACGCACGCTGCGGAACAGTCGCAACCACATGGCGCAGCTGATCGAGCGGCCAGGCGCGCACGTCGGTACCCATTACGCTCACGCTGCCGACGCCCGTGTCGTACAGACGCGGGATGAACGAGACGAGCGTCGACTTACCGCTGCCCGTGCCGCCGATAATGCCGAGCGTTTTGCCCAGCGGCAGCTCCAGAGTCACGTCATTGACGGCGTTGGCAGCGCCGGCGCCAAAGGAGAAGCTTGCATGGCTCAAGCTCAGCGCGGGAGCCGGAACAGTGCCACCCGCCAGTTCGCTCGGCTCGGGCAGCTCAACCGGCTGGTTGCCCTCGTCGGTAATGCTCGGCACGCAATTGAGCACCTCGTTGAGACGCGACGCACTGGCGCTCGCCTTGGTAAAGACCACGACCAGGTTGGCGACATACACGATGGAGGTCAGGGTCTGCGTCATGTAGTTGACGAACGCCATGACCTGGCCCTGCGTGAGCTCGCCCACGTTGACTTGGATGCCGCCCACCCACAGGATGGCGCACACGCCCAGGTTCATCACCAAAAACGTGACGGGGTTGAGAATCGACGAGAGCTTGCCCACCGCGATTGCGACACGCGCCTGGTCATCGGCCGCCTGGGCAAAACGCTCACGTTCGTGACCCTCGCGCACAAACGCCCGGACCACGCGGGCGCCCGAAAGCCCCTCGCGGCAAATAAGCGCGATGCGGTCGAGCTTTGCCTGCAGCTGCTTGTAGTACGGGATGCAGCGCGCCATGACAAACCAAAACACCAAGCCGATAGCGGGCGTGCAGATCAAAAAGATGATGCCGAGCTTAAGGTCGATGGCAAGGGCCGCGCACATGGAGCCCACCGCCAGGAAGGGCCAGCGGATGAGCATGCGCACGCCCAGCGCCACGGCAAGCTGCACCTGGTTGACATCGTTGGTGATGCGCGTGATGAGCGACGGCGTGCCAAAGCGGTCGAGCTCGGCGTAGCTCAGTTTGTTGATGTGCTGGTAGAGCGCGCCTCGAATGTCGGTGCCCATGCCCTGCGAGGTGAGCGCCGCCATCTTTTGGCAGACGAGCGTAAACGAGATGCCGATCACGGCCATGGCGGCGAGCAGCATACCGTAGTGGATAACGGCGTTCACGTCGTGCGCCCCAATGCCCTTATCGATCATCTGAGCAATCACCAGCGGCGTCAGCAGGTCAAAGATCACTTCGATCAGCTTGCACGCAGGGCCGATCACCATATATCGGCGAAACTTACCACCAAAACGCCTGAGCAGCTCAATCATAAAAAGGCGCTCCCTATCATCATTCACACTCAATTCGAATCATGATAGTACGGTGAGCCCAAAAGAAGCGTAAACAACTCGTCATTTCTAATGGGGTTCGGTTTCCAAAGAAGCGGAGGGGCATGCGCACGCCCAGCCAGTGTCGGGTCGACTAGCTTGGTATACTTACCTTAGTGCTACCAAGTTAGTCGCCGACCCTTGAAATGAGGTGCCGAGATGAACGACATTCTCGCAAGAAGAGCAAGACGAGCAACTGTGGGCATCGCCCTTTCCGCGGCACTTGTCGCGGGAATCGCCCCCGTAGCGGCGATCGCGGCAGAAACCAGCTCCCCCACCGGTGCAGTTGCCTTGCAAACGGAAGACGCGGCCGCCGCAAAAGACAAAGCGTATGCAGCCATGCAGGAAGCGCTCAAAACCCTCGAGGCCGCAAAAGACGCCGCAAGTCCCGAGAAACTTGCGGAAATCGATGATGACATTGCCGCATTTCAAGAACTCTACGACATGGTGGTGGCGGAAGCCGCCAAACGGAGGGAACCCCTTCCCGCCATGCAAGCGAACGTCGATGCAGCCCAAGCCAAATACGATGAGGCCCACAACCGGACAAGCGGCCTTCAGGCAGAATTAGATAAGGCACTTGAAGCACTCGGCGGCGAGGAGCCCAGCACAGCTATTAAGGAGCATATTAAGCAGTTGCGCATGGAGATCATGACGGCACAAAGGCGAGAAGAATCTTGTGAAGATGATCTTCACCGCTACCAACGCCGGCTCGAAAGCCAGGAAAAACAGGTTCAGTATTTCGAAAGTGAGGCAGAGGAAGCTAAAGCCCACATCGATGAGGACAAAGCCAAGCAAAATGCGCTCCTCAGCGATTTGGAAAAGGCGCAAGCGGCCTATGACGACGCCTGCGAAGCATACGAAGAGGCAAAGGCTGCGGCAGATAAGACCACCTCGCCCGAAATAACGAAACCCGCCGAGACGACAAAACCCTCCAGCTCAGTGCAACCGGCCGAGACGGCGCAGCCCGCCAGCTCGCCCGCGACCGGCAAAGACGCTCCATCGAGCTCCACCAAGCAAGCAAATATGACCGCCGGCAAGCT
>CALLRY010000087.1:0-1388 GCA_938014285.1 uncultured Collinsella sp.
TGACCCACGCCATCGAGGGCTACACCACCAAGGGCGCCTGGGAGCTTTCCGACATGTTCCACTTTGAGGCCATTAAGCTGATCAGCGAGAACCTGCGCGACTCCGTCGCCGAGGCCAAGTCCGGCCAGCCCGGCTCCGGCCGTGAGGGCATGGCTCTTGGTCAGTATGTCGCCGGCATGGGCTTCTCCAATGTTGGCCTGGGCATCGACCACGCCATGGCTCACACCCTGTCCGCTCACTACGACACCCCGCACGGCGTCGCTTGCGCCATGCTGCTGCCGATCGCCATGGAGTTCAACAAGCCGGTTTGCGCTGAGCGCCTGGCCAAGGTTGCCGTCGCCATGGGCGTTGACACCACGGGCATGAGCACCGCCGAGGCCGCCGATGCCGCCATCGCCGCCGTCAAGCAGCTTTCCGCCGACGTGAACATCCCGCACGTCTGTGAGGCCATGAAGGCTGACGAGATCGAGGTCCTGGCCAAGGACGCCATGGCCGACGCCTGCTTCCCGGGTAACCCGCGCGAGGCAACGCTCGACGACGTCATCGAGCTCTTCAAGAAGATCTGCCCGGCTGCCTAGCCCAGTTTGGTGGTCCTTCGCCCGTAGGTGTATGGTCTTTTGACGTGCCGCTGGCCCCGCCGTGCTACGCACGGCGGGGCTTTTTGTGCTACGTCGATGCCCTGAGACGGACAAAACCAAGGCGTACTGCCCGCTGCGGATAGGTGGTGCACTTCCCTGCGTGCATTTTTGGGAGTATTCAACAAGCTCTTAAAAATGCATAACGTTGTGAATGGGCGGTAGTGATCCGCAGGCGCCCATCGACAGCCATTGTGGGCGGGCTATCGATGAGTGGAGGGGGTTGTTACTGAGTTTCTGCTTTGCGACGACCTGCAACACTGCTGTAACCGCGTCGTTTTGTCGTTCGTGATGGGGCCGTTGGGGCCCACGGTGCTGAATACTCCGTTTTTTGCACGGTCCAAGGTGGGGCACCCTGAGACGAAGCAAAAAGATGCCTCATTTCTATGCAAATACCAATAGGATTTATGCAAGATTGAGATTGTAAACCGTGCACGTGCACAAAACTGGTGCGGGGACGTCTGGAGGCGGCTCGGCTCCTGGGGCATTGCACGTGCAGAACGGTTAAAATCGGGACTCGGTCTTAGTTTTACTTGGAAGGATGCATATGACTTCTAATATTGATGCTTCTCTAGAGGAGACGCTCTCCTATATCGCAGGACAGCTTAAGACGCTGACTTCTATTGCCTCCCCTACCGGCTATACCCGTGCGGCGACTGATTATCTGATGGAGACCCTGCGCGATATGGGGTTTGGGCCTGAGCGTTCTAATAAGGGTAACGTGCTCGTTGAGCTTGGCGGCGAGGGCGAGCC
>CALLRY010000088.1:0-6941 GCA_938014285.1 uncultured Collinsella sp.
GCGCCTTCTCTTCAGCCGCGGCCCAGCCAATGGGCATAGTGTCGCCGTCGGCGTATATGAACTCCTGCAGCGTCCAGTACAGCGGATTCGTGCGCGTGTTGGTGCGCTCGAAGGCGCGCATCAAAAAGCTGTCGGATACCGAGGAGCCGCAGGTCAGCGTGCCGTCGCCGTCAACAAAAGCGTGATCGATAATCCAATGCATGCGCTCAAAGCTCGGCTTCATGCCAAAGTCGCTGCCCATGAGCTGTAGACGCTCGACCGTCATCGGCGAGCCGTCGGGCAGCACGGGCTTCTGGGCCTCGAGCGTATCGGCCAGGGCCGCCACGCGTTCGACGTCGGCGGGGTAGCGGTCGTAATACTGCTGAGTTTTAGCTGCCATGCGCGGGAAGGTGTGCGCGTAGACCTCGCTGGCGCTCGCTGGCACGTGTGGAATGCCGCCGCAGGTAAAGCTTGCCGCCACGCCTTCGGGGAAGAGCGACAGATAGCTCAACGTCAAAAAGCCGCCGTAGCTCTGGCCGAGCGTGACCCAGGGCTTGCCGCCAAAGCCCACCAGACGCAGGTACTCAAAATCGCGCACGATGGAGCTGGCGAGGTGGCGCTTGAGGAAGTCGGCCTGCGAGCGTGCTGTATCGGCGCCGGCGGCCGTTGCGCGATCACCCAGTGCCTTGATCGTGCGTCCGTCCACGCAGCTACTGCGTCCGGTGCCGCGCTGGTCGGGAAGGACCACACGGAAGTGCTTGACGGCCTCCTCGATCCAGCCGTCGCTTGTAGGCGACAGCGGACGCGGGCTCTCGCCGCCGGGGCCGCCCTGCAAAAACAGGAGCAGCGGCAGATCGTCGTTGATGCGGTCGGGCGCGCAAACCACGCGGTAGAAGAGCTTGATGCTCTCGGGCGCGCCGGCGATTGGTGCCGGCATAGCGCCGCGGCGCATGGTGCTGCCGACGGCCAGGAGCATCGGCTCCAGGCCGCGCCAGTCAAGGGGGACGTCGATGCTGTGGTCCTCGACGTAAAGGCCGGGGACGTGGTACGAAGTGATGAGGGCCATGTGAGTCTTCCGTTCGTTGCGGTGTTTCGGGTTGACCAATTCTACCGCCGCGGGCGAGGCCATGCGCAAATCGGCTACCATGGTTGCAAACTTCTAGGAGAAAGGGCCGCCCATGTCGGTCGATATAGCCACGTATGTCCACGATCTTGCCGTTGCCGCCAAGGCAGCGTCGGCCTCGCTTGCCACGGCGAGCGATGAGCAGCGCCAGGAGGCCGTGCGCGCCATGGCCGCAGCACTGCGCAACGGTGTCGACTCCATCGTCGCCGCCAACGAGCTCGATATGTCCGCCGCGCGCGATGCGGGCACTTCGGCCGGTCTGCTCGACCGTCTGCTGCTGACGCCTGAGCGCGTCGAGGGCATGGCCGCCGGTTTGGAGAAGCTCGCCGAGCTGCCCGATCCCGTCGGCCGCGTGCTCGACCACCGCGTGCTTGCGAGCGGTGTGGACCTGACCCGCGTGAGCGTGCCGTTGGGCCTGGTCGCCATGGTCTACGAGGCGCGCCCCAACGTGACGGCCGACGCCGCAGGCATCTGCATCCGTACCGGCAACGCCTGCATTCTACGCGGCGGCTCGCTGGCCTATCACTCGTGTGCCATGATCGCCGAGCTGCTGGCCGATGCGCTCGAGGCCAAGGGCTTCCCGCGCGAGGCCGTGTCGATGATCGAGTCCACCGACCGCGAGGCCACCGGCGAGCTCATGAAGCTCCGCGGTATTGTCGACGTACTCATTCCGCGCGGAGGTGCAGGCCTGATCCAGCGCTGCGTGCGCGAGTCGCTTGTGCCGGTGATCGAGACGGGCACGGGCAACTGCCACATCTACGTGCATGAATCCGCCGACTTTGATAAGGCGCTCAACATTATCGTTAATGCCAAGACCCAGCGCGTAGGCGTGTGCAATGCCGCCGAGTCGCTGCTGGTCGACCGTGCTGTGGCCGATGCGTTTTTGCCCGCGGTCGTGACCGTGCTGCATGACCACGGCGTGCTGATTCACGGCGACGAGGCAACCTGCGCCGCATGCGCCGATGCCGGGCTTGTGGAGGGCGATGACTACGTCGCCGCGACTGAGGAGGACTGGGGTCGCGAGTACCTGGCGCTCGAGATGAGCGTGAAGGTCGTGGCAAACGAGGACGAGGCCATCGCACACATCAACCGCTACGGCACGATGCACTCCGAGGCCATCGTTGCCGAGGATACGGATGCTTGCGAGCGCTTCCTCGATGCTGTCGATGCCTCGGCCGTGTACTCCAACGCCAGCACTCGCTTCACTGACGGCGGCGAGTTTGGCCTGGGTGCCGAGATCGGCATCTCGACCCAAAAACTCCACGCCCGTGGCCCCTTTGCCGCCGAGGCCCTCACCACCTACAAATACAAGCTCCGCGGCACCGGCCAGGTCCGTCCCTAACGCCCGCGCAAACAAAAACCACCACAAAGGTGCCTGTCCCCTTTGTGGTGGTTTTAGGTGGCGTTGACGGTTAGGCCTGGAAGGTATCTCGGTCGGGGGCGAAGGACTGCATGGCCGCGATGGTGCGGTCAAAGAGCTCGGGGAGCTCCCAGCCCAACATCTCGGCGCCCTGCGAAATCACGTCGCGCGAGCAGCCGGCGGCAAAGCGTTTGTCCTTGAACTTCTTCTTGAGCGACTTAGTCGTAAAGTCCATAACGCTCTTGCTCGGGCGCATGATGACGGCAGCGCCGATCAGGCCGGTGAGCTCATCGCAGGCAAACAGGATCTTTTCCATCTGCAGCTCGGGCTTGGGTAGTGAGGTGTTGAAGTCCGACGTGTGCGTCTGGATGGCGCGAATGAGCTCGGGAGACGCACCTTCGCCCTCAAGAATCTCGGCAGCATAGATGGTGTGGTTCATGGGGTCGTCCTCATGCTCCTCCCAATCCAGGTCGTGCAGCAGACCGACGATGCCCCAAAACTCCTCGTTCTCGGGGTCGAACTCGCGCGCAAAGTAGCGCATAGTGCCCTCGACCGTCTCGCCATGGGTGATATGGAACGGGTCCTTGTCGTGCTCATTGAGCAGTTCGAACGCGCGGTCGCGGGTGATTCCGGCGGTAAGCGGCTCTGCCATAAGAGACTCCTTGTGCTCGTGGGTATCGATAAGAATGAATACTACTAGAACAAGAAAACCACCACAAAGGTGCCTGTTCCCTTTGTGGTGGTTTTTGGCGCGGATGGGTTAGTTGAGGGCGGCTTGGGCTAGGCGGGCTTCGGCGGCCTCCTCGGTGACGCCAAGGGCCACGGCGAACTCCTCGATGGAGCGGCGCTTGGCCTCCTTGAGTACGCGCATGTAGTAGGAGCTGGGCTTTTTATCAGCTTCCTCGGCCTGATGAATGCGGTGCATCATGGTCTTTGCCACGCGGACCGTCTCGGGTGCGCCCAGCTTGAGCTGCTGCTTAAAGTGTGTCTCCTCAAGCGAGCTGTTGCGCTCGGTAAAGGTGTCGCACTCCAGCTCGTCATAGTGGCTCAGCAGGTGCTCGGCATCTTGCTGCGAGATGGCGGCGTGCAAACGGTCGGCCTGCGCCACGGGGTACATGAGGATCGTCTGCGCATGTCCCTGCTTGGTCTCGAGCAGCAGCATGGGCTGCGGTGTGTCGTCCCTAAAACCGACGACGGTGCAGACTCCCTGGCCCGGATGAATGACGTGTTGACCGATTGAGAACATGCTACCTCCAACTTATACGAATTTACGTATGTCTAGAATAACACGATGACGTGCGCAAACCCTTACTTTATGCAGGAAAAGCACACAACTCTGATAGGTAAGAGTATTCGATAACAGACGCAGCTCATTCACACCTTTATGCATTTTCAACGCCTGCATAATCTGCAGGCAGACTGGCATCTTTGAGTGACTCCATACAAGCTGTAGTCATTTTTGTGCATATGCAATATCTATTAGCTTTACCCTGCGACAGTGCCCGTCGCTTGTGATAGAGTGCTACAAACTCTGGCTTTTGCCCTACGAGTGACCAAGAGCTCGGGGGCTTTAACACAAGGAGGATCTATGCCCGAGAAGATTGAAGAGCTGGTACGCGCTGCGCTTGCTGCGGCCCAGGAGGCCGGCGACCTTTCCGCATTTGAACTTGACGATTGCGCTATCGAGCGACCGGCTGACACTTCTCATGGCGAGTGGACCTCTACCATGGCCCTGAAGTCCGCCAAGCTGGCCCACTGCGCCCCGCGCAAGATCGCCGAGGCCATCGTTGCCCATATGCCCGAGGACCCCGCGATCGAGAAGGTCGAGATCGCAGGCCCCGGCTTCATCAACTTCTACCTCTCCGTTGCCGTCAAGAATGCCATCTTTGGCGAGGCTCGCGAGAAGGGTATGGACTTCGCTAAGTCCAACGTCGGTGGCGGCCTGAAGACCCAGGTCGAGTTCGTTTCCGCCAACCCCGTCGGCCCCATGCACATCGGCCACGGCCGCTGGGCCGCACTGGGCGACTCGCTCTGCCGCGTTATGGACCACGCCGGTTACGACATCCAGCGTGAGTTCTACATCAACGACCACGGCTCTCAGATGAACACCTTCGGCAACTCCATCAGCACGCGCTATATGCAGCTTGCCGACATCATCGCCAAGCAGGGCGTGGATATCGATGAGGCTCACAAGCTGCTGATCGCAGACCGCGACGCCTTTGTTGCCGACGAGAACGACGAGCATCCCGAGACCCATCCGTACCAGGATAACTTTGCTGAGACCCTGGGCAAGGACTCCTATGGCGGCGACTACATTATCGACGAGGCTGCCGAGTTCTGGCGCACCGACGGCGATAAGTGGGTCGACGCCGATCCTCAGGAGCGCATGGAGAGCTTCCGCGAGCGCGGCTACGTAAAGATGGTCGACAACATGCGCGACCTCTGCCACGCCGTCAATTGCGACTTCGATCGTTGGTACTCCGAGCGTTCGCTGTATGTGAAGGACACCGAGGGTGAGACCGCCGGCACCTCCGCCGTCGACCGCGCTTTTGAGAAGCTCGACAAGATGGGCTACCTCTACACTAAGGACGGCGCCCTGTGGTTCCGCTCCACCGACCTGGGCGATGACAAGGACCGCGTTCTGATCAAGTCCGACGGCGAGTATACCTACTTCGCCTCCGACGTTGCCTATCATTGGGATAAGTTCCAGCGCGTCGACCACGTCATCGACATCTGGGGCGCCGACCACCACGGCTACATCGAGCGTGTCCGCTGCGTCTGCGATGCCCTTGGCTATCCCGGCAAGTTTGAGGTTCTGCTGGGCCAGCTCGTCAACCTGCTGCGTAACGGCAAGCCCGTCCGAATGTCCAAGCGCAAGGGCACCATGGTGACCCTGCAGGAGCTCGTCGACGAGGTCGGCTCCGATGCCGCTCGCTACACGCTCATCTCCAAGAGCTCCAACCAGATGGTCGACTTCGATATTGAGGCCGTTAAGAAGCGCGACAACTCCAACCCGGTCTATTACGTGCAGTATGCTCACGCCCGCGTGTGCTCCATCCTGCGCCGTGCCGCCGACGTTACGCCCGAGCAGGCTGACGAGATGGGCATGAAGGCCGTCGCCGAGAAGGCCATCGGCGAGAACGTCGATTACTCGCTGCTGACCGACCCGACCGAGCTTGCCCTTTCGCGTAAGCTCAACGAGCTCACCGACCTCATCGCCAGCTGCGCTCGCGACCGCGCCCCGTTCCGTCTGACGCACTTTGCCGAGGAGCTTGCCGGCGACTTCCACAGCTTCTACGCTGCCTGCCAGGTGCTGCCGAGCGAGGGCCGTCCCGTCGACCCCGAGCTTTCGCGTGCCCGTCTGGCCGCTTGCGATGCCGTCCGCGTGACGCTCGCCCTGGTGCTCACCCTTGTCGGTGTCTCCGCTCCCGAGCAGATGTAAGCTGCGGGTCATTTAACCGTGTAGGTTCGGCTTTGCTGAGCCCTATAAGCCCGATCTCCATGCGGAGGTCGGGCTTTTTGCAAACGCCGACGTATTGACGAATTTGGAACTGCTGGAAATACGAAACTATGCCGGTTTACTACGATGAATATGAGAAATTCCAACCACGCCAGCTTTTCGCAAAAAAGTGCAGGGCATCTACCTGCGGTTTTAGTTCAACAAGTTTCGGAGTGGTCGCGGTTGAGCGATTCATCGTAGTAAACCGCCATAGTTTTGGCGGAGGCAGTCAGATTTGTGGGTGTTAAACCAAAAAGTGCCCCTTTTGACTAGTCGTTTAAGAGCGTTCCCAATGACTAAGTTGCAGGTGGTTGCGGTTGTGTTACACTAACGCTGCGTATATGACGCAATCATCTCGATACAGATCAATGATGTCCGTCGGTATTTGACGGAACTAGACTGTTTAGCCGCCCTGAAGGTTTATGCAGGGAGCATGTGATCACAGGGCTTGAAAAGAAAGTTGAGCAAACACTGTGTCTGATCAACAGCAAGAAAACGAAATAACGACGACGCAAGCCGCTCCCGCTGCACCGGTTGCGTCGGACCAGGTCGCGGCGCCCGCGCAAACCTCGGCTCCTGAGACGCCTAAGGCTGCAACGGCTGAGAAGGCCGTGCCTGCAACTGGTGAGGAGGCTGTTCCGGCAAAGCCCAAGCGTACGCGCCGCACGGTCAAGCCTGCTGCTGACGGCGAGGAGGTCACCAAGCCCAAGCGCCGTACCACGCGCACGACGCGCGCCAAGCGCACCGTTGCAGCTGACTCCTCGGCGCCGATTTCCGATGAGGTCGCGCAGGCACGTGCGTTGGCGCAGATTAGCGAGGCTCAGGTGGTGCGCGCCCGCCGTCGTGCTGCCGAGCACGAGGCCGCGGCTCTGACCGAGCTTGCAGCTCCGTCTGTGCCCGAGACACCTGCCGCCACCGAGACCCCTGTCGCCGACCAGCCGACCGAGAAGCCGGTACCGCGCACACGCCGTCGCACGGCT
>CALLRY010000089.1:0-2958 GCA_938014285.1 uncultured Collinsella sp.
AGCGCTACGGCATAACTTCGGTTGACCTGCTTCGTTGGGTTGGCAACGGCGAGGATGATGGCAACGATAGCGACGCACCCACGGAGGATGCCCATGAGTGACACCATTAACCGCGTAATCGTCCCGGGCACCTTCGATCCCATCACGTTTGGTCACATCGACGTGATTCGCCGTGCCCGCCGCATCTTTCCCAGCGTGATCGTCGCCGTGGCCGAATCGCAGGGCAAAAACGGCGTCGGCACCACGTTTATGCTCGATGAGCGCGTGGCGCTGGCCCGTGAGGCGCTCGGTGATATTGACGGCGTCGAGGTGCTGCCCTTCACCGGCCTCTTGGTCGATTTTGCCCGCGAACAGGGAGCAGGAGCCGTGGTCAAGGGCCTGCGTGCCATGACCGACTTTGAGTACGAGCTGCAGCAGGCCGACCTCAACTACCGCCTGGATAACGAGCTGGAGTCCATCTTTGTCATGAGTGCGCCGCAGTACGGCTATATCTCGAGCTCGGTGGTTCGCCAGATTGCCTCGCTCGGCAGCGACGTCTCTAATTTTGTTCCGTCCAATGTGGTCAAGGCGCTCAAACATCGCTTTTCGTGACGTTTTTTAATGCCTGGTGGCATGTGGTAAACTAACACGATGATATGTTACCTATGAAAGGAGACCGGATGCCGGGCGAGAATTTTCCTGGCGACAGGATCGTGAGTCTTGTCGACGAGCTCGAGGGGCTCATCGAAGAGGCTAAGACGCCGTTCGGCAAGAACGCCCAGATGAAGGTTATCGACGCCGACGTCTTCTTTAACATCCTCGACGAGATCCGCATGAGCTATCCCGAGGAATGGCAGAAGTCCCGCCGTATCCTCAAGGAGCGAGAGGAGCTTATGGCTTCCGCTGCCGCTCAGGCCGATTCCATCATCGCCGATGCTCAGCAGCAGGCCCTCACCATTGCCGGTGAGCAGGAGATCGTCCGCTTAGCGCAGCAGCAGGCCGACGACATTCGCGACCGTGCCCAGCAGTACGAGCGCGAGACGCGCTATGCTGCCGAGGATTACGCCGAGCAGGTCTTTACGCACCTCGAGGAGAACCTCAAGAGCCTGACCGGCACCGTCACCCGTTGTCGCCAGCAGCTCAACGAGGGTGCCGCTCAGCAGAATGGTCAGTGGTAATGTCTGAGTTCCCGAGCGTTACCGTCGATCTTTCCGAGCAGCTCGAGTTTCCCGGAGACTCGTATCCGCTGACCGGCAAGGTCGATGTCGCCACCTATACGGTGGGCGAGAAGGAGTACCAGCTGCAGGACGGCATTGACTACGACGTGGTCTTTACCAATGCCGGCACCGGTGTTCTGCTTACGGGCATGGTCCGCGCGCACGCAACCGGTGAGTGCGACCGTTGCCTGGAGCCCGCTTCGTTTGATATCGCCGGTGAGATTGAGGAATTCTATCTCTTTAACGAGCCCGAGGATCCCGAGGCCTACGAAGACGGCTACGAGCTGCTGGGCGAGGATCGCATCGTCGATCTGGGCGAGCCCATCAACGACGCGGTCGTCATGGACACGCCGTTCGTTGTCCTGTGCAAGCCCGATTGTCGCGGCCTGTGCCCCACCTGCGGCATCAATCTCAACGTCGAGCAATGCGATTGCGCCGCTCAAGCAGAGGCCGAATGGGCCGCTGCCACGGAAAATCCATTTGCAGCATTGAAGAATCTCAAGCTTGACGAGTAAAACTGTGGTAGTATCGCTACTTGCGCGTAATCGCCACACTGGATAGTTCATAAGGAAGGTCACTATGCCCGTACCTAAACAAAAGCAGGGTCGTATCCGCACTCACACCCGCCGTTCCGCCAACATGAAGATTTCGGCTGCGGCTCAGTCCACGTGCCCCCGTTGCGGCGCTGTCAAGCTCCCGCACCACGTGTGCCCCAGCTGCGGTTTCTACAAGGACCGCGAGGTTATCGTTACCGAGTAACTGTATACTCTGGATGCGATGCCGTTCCAACTGGAACCACAATGGCCGGCTCAATGAGTCGGCCATTTTTGTATAAGGAGCATGTATATGAGTAACGTTCGCGTTTGTGTAGACGTTGTGGGCGGAGACGAGAAGCCTCAGGTTGTCCTCGACGGTATCGAGGCGGCGCTTGCGGCGGATCCCGATATCGAGGTCTTGGCCGTCGGTCCTGCAGAGATCGTGAACCCCTTTGCCGCGGCTCACGCTCGCGTTGAGGCCTTGGAGGCGCCCGATGTCATCGCCATGGATGACGATCCCATTCGAGCCGTGATGACCAAGCGCAAGTCCTCGATCGTGCTTGCCTGCCGCGCCATTAAGAAGGGCAACGCGGATGCGTTCTTCTCTGCCGGCTCCACCGGCGCCATGACCGCTGCCGCTACCGCCTACGTGACGCCGTTTAGGTATCAGGCCGAGGGCAAGAAGCAACCGGTACGTCCGTGCCTTACCAATGCACTGCCCAACCGCGCCGGCGGCCTGACGGTCCTGTGCGACATGGGCGCCAACCCCGATGTCGAGGTCGACGACATGGTGCGTTTTGCCCAGATGGGTAGCGCCTATGCGCGCGTCGTCTTGGGCATTGAGCATCCCCGCGTCGGTCTGCTCGGCAACGGCACCGAGGATGAGAAGGGCTCCATCTTTACCAAGTCCTGCTTCCCTGCCATGAAGGCCGCCGTTCCCGGCTTTGTGGGCAACTGCGAGGGCACCGACCTGACCTCGGGTAACTTTGACGTCGTCGTTGCCGATGGCATGTCGGGCAACATCGCGCTCAAGGCAACCGAGGGCGCCGCTAAGTTTTTGCTGCAAGAGCTCAAGGGTGCTTTTATGGCTTCGCTTGGCACCAAGATTGCCGCGCTGCTCATCAAAAAGCAGATGCGCGAGATCAAGGCAAAGCTCTCGGGCGATGCTAAGGGCGGCGCCATTCTGCTGGGCCTGCGTGGCGTGGTCCTGATCGGCCACGGTGCCA
>CALLRY010000090.1:0-1002 GCA_938014285.1 uncultured Collinsella sp.
CGACGGGCGAGCCGCACACCACTAATATCTTACAAGCCACAGCCCTCGCCTATCCCTCAAACGCAAGAACGTGATCCAAATCCAGCTCTTCGTAGCTGTCGATAAAGATATCGCAGTTGGCGCGTACGTCGTCGCGCTTCATGCGGCCGTGTGGGTCATAGATGCCCACGCGCTTAAAGCCGGCAACCTCAGAGCTCTTTAAGCCAAAGACGGCGTCCTCAAACACCCAAGCGCGCTCAAACTTGCACTCGTGGCGCTCCTCCAAGCGGCGCAGAGCCAGCTCGTACACATCGGGGAACTGCTTGGAGCGTCCTGCCTCACCCGTCGTGGTAACAAACTCCATGTAAGCGTCGAGCCCCGCACCTGCGAGCGCAGACTGCACCAGCTCGGCCGGAGTGGACGTAGCCACGCACATGGCAATGCCTGCCGCCTTCGCCTGCTCCAAAAACGCCAGGAGCCCCTCGCGCGGCGGCACCTTGGAGTAGCCATCGATCAGGATGTCGCTAAGCTCGCGATACAGCTCCTCGCCATTCGCGCCAATGCCCCACGTGTCGTGGTAGGCCTGGCACTCGTCCTCGAGCGACAAATGCTCAAACTGGGCAAAATCGTCGACCGTCACGTCGACACCGTGGCGGTGCAATAACTCGGGCTGGGCATAGGCCCAAACGGGCGTGCTATTTACCAGCGTGCCGTCGCAATCGAAAACAAAAGCAACCTTGGGAGCGGCGGTATGGGACATAAACGAACCTTTCGATGTCAAATGGTAAACAACCTGCTAAAAACGTTTTACCAAACGTCAACCTAACTATCTAGAAACCCTAATTGGTAAAACTGTCAAGAGTTTTACCACGGCAATTCTGCAAGTGGTATAAACATGGCGCTCACCGATTAAACGCCAACGCAAATCCGCTTTCGTTCATAAAACTAACGTACAGGTGTTATCGTAGTTTTTGCCGAAAGTTCCACCGAGCACGCGAGGTGGAACGGATCATAGAACTATCG
>CALLRY010000091.1:0-2135 GCA_938014285.1 uncultured Collinsella sp.
GGCCGCAGAGCTGAACGACCACGCGGCCGATCTCCTTCTCGACGTCGCCGTAGTGGCCTGCCGGCGGCATGTGGACGTTGGCCTTAAACGCCTCGGGATAGGCATCCTGGAAGTTCTCGAGCGCAGCGGTCCAAGCAAGCGGACAAACGATATTGACGTTGATGCCGTCCTTGCCCCACTCGTTGGCGGCAACGCGAGTCAGACCGCGGATGCCCTCCTTGGCAGCGGCATAGCTGCACTGGCCGTAGTTGCCAAACAGGCCGGCGCCCGAGGCAAAGTTGACCACGGAGCCCTTGGTCTCCTTCAGGTGCGGATAGGCCTTCTGCATGTACAGATAGGTGGCATACAGACCGGAATAAATGGCCAGGTTAAACTGATCCATGGTGTGGTCGGCGATGGTCACACCCGAGGCGCTGGCCTGAGCATTGTTGACGACGGCGTCGATGCGGCCGAACTCCTCAATGGCCTTGTCGATGACGTTCTGGACGACAGCCTCGTTGTCCTGACCAGCCGAGACATCGGCCTGAACAGGCAGAACCTTGACACCGTACTCGGCCTCGAGGGACTCCTTGGCGGCCTCGAGCTTGGCGACGTTGCGGCCGGTGATAACGAGGTTCGCGCCCTCCTTTGCAAAAGCGATATCGATGCCGTAACCGATGGAGCCAGCGGAGCCGTCCTTAAGCGTGGCCTTGCCGCCGCCGGTGACGATCACGGTCTTACCAGTGAAAAGTCCCATATAAAGTCCTTTCAAATCGCGACGGGCGCATCCGCCGACTGCGCGCATCCAAATAAACGCGCCAAAAGCTGAAATGCAACTTTAACGGGTTCAAGTGAAAAATAAAGCCCATGGCAGGCGAACGGCGCAACGTCTTTCGGCGAAGGGAATGTCAAGTAAAAATTGGATAGAGTGGCCGAGTTTTTGCTATCGACGCGAGCCATCGAACACGTTTTGAAACTTTGCTGCGGCGCGCGGGAAGTCGGCGCGAGACTTTATCATAGGATGACAAACAACGATGAGGAGCACATACCTATGACAGACGAGCTGGACCCCCAGACTCAACAGCATATTGATGATTCCGCAGACGTCACCGCAAATGCTGATGCTGTGACCTGCGATGATATTGACCTCGACGACCCCATCTTGGACGAAAGCGCTACGGCGGAAACCCCTGGCGCCGAAGATGCAGGCGAGCAAAACGACGATGCGCCCGCTCAGGACGACGACCCCGTACAGGATGCCGCTCCGCAAGCTGCGGGCCCTATCGAGGTGTCTTCGGAAGAAGAGCTCGACGCCGTCATGGACTCCATGATGGATGCCGTCAAAGCGATGAAAGACGCCGTCGCCGATGCCGATATCGATGCCGAGGAAGAGGAGGCCGCCGAGGCGGCCTCGACCTTTGTACCCGGCGAGACTCCGGTTGCCGACCAGGGCAGCACCATGCCCTCGTTTCTGCAGCTCGAGCACCCCACGATTGGCGCCGATGCGGTCGACCCGCACGCAGCAGGCTTTTCTGTGGTCGAGGGCGGCACCGGCAACATCTCCGTGCCGCAGGCTGCCGATGCGGATGCTGCTGACACCGCTCGCCCGACCGCCTCGCACTCCCCTGCCGCGAACCGCGATCTGGGGACCGCTGTCTCGAACACCGCGAACGCCGTGGGCACCTTTATTGCCCAGGGCGCCTCGGCCATGCGCGAGATGAACGCCGCGAAAAAGGCACTTGCCGATGCCCGCGCCCACCTGGCCGAACTTGAGCAGCGCATTGCCGATCAGGCCGAGGAGCTCGAGACGCGCCAGGATATCGCTGGCCGCTACGACCAGATCGTCGCCGACCAGCGTCAGGCGATTGCCACGGCCCAAAAGACTGCAGCGGCCGCCGAGATTGACCGTGATGCCCACGCCGCCAAAGCGACAGAGCTCAAGGGTCAGCTCGAACAAATGAAGACAGAGGATGACGCGACTGAGCTCCGCTTGAAGGCCGCGCTCGACGCCGTGGAGGCCCGCGAGGCAAGCTCACGCGAGACTGGCAACCGCCTCGTTCGACGTCTTGAGGATTCCAAGCGCATCCGCGACAAGGTGAAGGCAGAGCGAGACGCCGGCATTGCCGCCGCACAACAAACCGTCGACGCCACGCGCG
>CALLRY010000092.1:0-3323 GCA_938014285.1 uncultured Collinsella sp.
GCAGCCGCTTCGATCGCACGATCGAGCCGCATGCGCATATCATCTGCACCTCGTGCAGCCGCGTCATCGACGTACCGCTCCCCTTCGATGCCCAGCTCGACGCCAAAGCGTCCGAGCAAATCGGCTGGCACGTCACGTCGCACTACACCATCTTCGAGGGTCTCTGCCCCGACTGCCGGTAGATGTTCGGGACATGCCTTAAAATCCACCTTTCCGCGCTTTGCAGCAAACAGTACATTTCTAGGCATGTCCCGAAAACCTACTCGGCGAGCAGGCGGTGCAGTTCTTCTTCGACCGTGTGCACGTAACGGACGCGATCGTTGATACCGCGCATGGTGGGGTTGCAGCTCTCCATCAGATAGGGATGGCCCACGACGTTGAGCATGTCGCGATCGTTCTCATTGTCGCCAAATGCCATCATCTCATCGGGCGAAATCCCCAGGACACGACCGTAATCGACAAGCGCGGAGCCCTTGCCCGAACCGAAACCGATAAGGTCCGTCCATGCGGTTCCTGACGTCATCACATCGACACGGTCGCCAAAGAGGCGCTCGAAATACTCCCGGGCCGCCGGATAATCCACCTCGGGCGTCTGGAAGCCAATCTTAATGACATCCTCGTCGATGTCCTCGGGACGGTCGACCACCGCCACATCGCAGTGGACCACATAGCGCAAATGGTCGACGAACGCATCGTTGCCGCTCATGGTGTAGATGTGCCCCTCACACGAAAGGGTCATGTCGGTATGGGGATACGCAACCACGGTATTCGCGATAACCATAGCAAGGCTACGCTCCATGGAACGCTTGACGACGGCACGCCCCTCGCTCATCACCAGGGTTCCGTTTTCGCATACATAGGCGAGCTCATCGGCCACCGGGGCAAACAGGTAGCGCAAGCTCGCATATTGACGGCCACTCGCCGGCATAAACACGATACCACGACGATGCAGCTCATCGATAAGCTCAAAGGCCTCGGAACGCAGCTCGCGCTCCCCCGGATGCAGCAACGTGCCGTCCAAATCGCATGCAATCAGTTTGATTCCCTCAAGACCCATATGCTTCCCCCAAAGCCTCATATCAACAGCAAGACGGACCTTGATCGGTCGCCCCTCAAAGCCCGTCTTGCGCATACGAGCGCTTAGCCGCGCGCCTTTTTTACGATGGTAAAGTCGGGAGCCATGCTCACGACGACCTCCGCCGCACTCGACGCAAAGCGCCAGTCCGCATCGAGTTCACGGGTAACCAGCGAGAGCCGAACACCCTCGACACCCCGGAGCATGCGGCCCAAAACAGGCTGCACCGGCGTATACATGCGCACAGTATGCTCGTCCGAGTCGCCCCGGAAGAGCGGCGCATGCATGTTGCCGATCTCCCAGCACGCATGCGCGAGCGCAATCGGGTCCATGCGGTCAACTTCGACCAAATAAACCTCGGCGCTGCGCAAGCGCACGACAACCGCCACGGGCACCATGCCCGAACGGTCAATGGCGAGCACGTCGCCGTCGGCAAGACGACCGCCGTCGGCAGTATCCAGCCGAACATCGACCGTGCGCCCCAGCTCCGTCACGCCCACAAACGCGTATACATCAGCCTGGTCCCAATCGAGCAGCAGATCGTCAACTTCAAAGACGCCGCCCAACTTCCGGCGAAGCAGGAGTTCATAGGACGGATCGTTGAGATTTCCCAAGCATGTCGTCGAAACCAAGCGTTCAGGCATACTCTAACCCTCGACCTCGACGAGCTCGATATCAAAGTTGAGGTCCTTACCGGCCAGCTCGTGGTTGGCGTCGAGCGTCACGGCCTCGGGCGTTACATCGATGACCACGGCGGGGACGGGCATACCGCTCGGCGTGGACAAGAAGAGCTTCATGCCCTTCTCAATCTGCTCGATGTTGGGAACCTGTTCGGCCGGGAAGGTCAGAACCATCTCGGGATTGTGCTCGCCGTAGGCATCGGCAGCAGGAATGTGCACGGTCTTCTTCTCACCCACCTGCATGTCGACAACAGCGGCGTCGAAGCCCTTGATCATCTGGCCGGCGCCGCAGGTGAACTCCAGCGGCTCACCGCGATCGTAGGAGCTATCGAACTGCGTGCCGTCGTCGAGCGTGCCGCGATAATGAGTCTTGACCTTCTTGCCCTGGTTGGACATGGAAACCTCCGTGATAAGGGCGGCGCACAACACGGGCCGCCATGAACATATGGCGCTAACTATACCCTAGTCATACAATTTGAAGACAGTTTGCAAAGAAACGCTGCAACCGGAGGAACCATGGCATATCCCGTATTTGACCTACACTGCGACACCGCCGACCGAATCGGCTGGGCCACGCTCGATCTCGACCTGCGCTTTACCGCCGGCACCGACGGTTATTTCCCCGGCGACGAAACGCATCCGCAAGATTTCGACCTCATCGAGGGCAACGCCTGCGCCATCTCGCTCGCAAAGATCGGCAACACGCCATGGGCACAGTGCTTCGCCACGTTTGTCCCCGATGAGATTCCCACCGCCCACGCCGCGCGCTTCCAGGCGCAGATCATGGCGCATATGAGCGGCCAGGCAATGCTCAACCACGACCGCATGGTCAACGTACGCAGCGCGGCAGACATTCGCCCCGCGCTCAAAGACGGCAAGGTCGCCTGCATCCACACCATCGAAAACGCCACGTTCTTTGCCGAGGACCCCGCGCTGATCGAGGTGCTCAAGAGCTTGGGCGTACTCATGTCATCGCTCAGCTGGAATGCGCAGGGACCGCTCGCGAGCGGACACGATACCCACGCCGGCCTCACCGCCGCCGGCATCGAGGCACTTACGCAGATGGAGCACGCCGGCATGGTGCTTGACGTCTCCCACCTCAACGATGAGTGCTTTGACGAGGTTGTCGCCCACGCCACACGTCCCTTCGTCGCCAGCCACTCCAACTCTCGTGCAGTTTGCGGCGTTAAGCGCAACCTCACCGACGACCAGTTCCGCACCATTCGCGACATGGGTGGCATCGTCGGCCTCAACTACTGCAGCGAGTTCCTTTCCAACGACGCAACCGACAAGACAGCCGCAGACGTCACCTTCGACCAGCTGGCGGCACATATCGAGCACTGGCTCGACCTGGGCGGCGAGGACGTCATCGCGCTCGGCGGCGACTGGGACGGTGCCACGGTGCCCGCCTTCCTCTCCGATGCCAGCAAGATGCCCGAGTTCCAGAACATGCTCTCCAAGCACTTTGGCAAGACCGTGATGCAGAAGCTCTGCAGCGATAATGCCCTTGCCTTCTTTGAGCGTTATTAATTTCACATCCCCTGAGCGGGCCGGCATGCCGAACGGTC
>CALLRY010000093.1:0-8620 GCA_938014285.1 uncultured Collinsella sp.
GTGGTGCTGCGGCGGCAACTCACCCGAGGCCATCAGGTCGCCAACGATCTGGCGCAGGTAGGCGTTGATGCGCTGATTGACCTTAAAGCCCAGGTCCAAGCGCACGCGGAACAGGAAGTCTGTGCCAAAGGTCTCAACGGAATACTCGTGCGTATAGGGCTCGTCGGTAACGTGTACGTTGATGAACCAATATGCCTTGGCGCGCTTGGGATGCTTGTCCAAGATGGAATAGAGCACGTCGCGGTCGAGCGTGAGCGGGTCGGGGCTGTTGGTGAGGAACACCAGATTGTCGGCGAGCACGGGGTAGGTCTCGTCATTGCGCAGGCGGTTGAGCTGGTCGATGTACTTGGAGACGGGCAGCAGAATCGTCTGCGTGCGCTCGATGGCGGTGCCGCGACGCCACACATACATAAGGCCGAACAGCAGTGCGGCCAGGAAGATCATGACGTAGCCGCCGTCAAAGAACATGGTGAGGCACGAAGCGAAGAAGCACAACTCAATGGCACCAAAGAGCAGGGCAAAGATGCAGGCGCCCAGCTTGTGCTTGAGGATGCCGGCGATATAGCTCGTCAGCAGCGTGGTGGTCATGAGCATGGTCACGGTGATGGCGAGGCCATAGGCGCTTTCCATGCGCTCGGAGTTCTGGAACAGCAGCACGATGAAGATGCAGCCGACCCACATGATGTTGTTGACGAGCGGAATATAGAGCTGACCCTTGGTGTCGCTGGGGTAGTGGATGCGCAGGTGCGGCATAAGGTTGAGGCGCGTTGCCTCGGATACCAGCGAGAACGAGCCGGTGATGAGCGCCTGCGAGGCGATGATGGCCGCCACGGCCGAAAGCACAATGGCAAAGGGGCGCAGGGGCTCGGGAAGCATCATATAGAACGGGTTAACGATATCCATCGCGAGCATCTGGGGGTTGGAGTTATTGGCGAGTAGCCAAGCTCCCTGACCCAGATAGTTGAGGATAAGGGCCGCCTTAACAAATGGCCAGGATGCATAGATGTTTGCCTTGCCCACGTGGCCCATGTCCGAGTAGAGTGCCTCGGCACCGGTTGTCGACAGGAAGACAAAGCCGAGCACCATAATGCCCGAATGGTTGATGGGCGAGAACAGGAACATAATGCCGCGGATGGGGTTGAGCGCGCGCAAGATGGACAGGTTGCCGAGCATGTTGAACAGACCGGCGCCTGCCAGGAACAGGAACCACAGCGTCATGAGCGGGCCGAAGAGCTTGCCGATTGACGAGGTGCCGGCGCGCTGCATGGCAAATAGGCCGCAGATAATGATGATTGTGATGATGATGACGTTGGTCTGGCCGTCGCCCAGCAGCGCATGGCCCCATTCGATGGTGCGCAGACCCTCGATGGCTGTGGTGACCGTGACGGCGGGGGTGAGGATGCCGTCGGCAAGCAGTGCCGCACCGCCGATCATGGCGGGCAGAATCAGCCATGGTGCCACCTTGCGTACGAGGCTGAACAGGGCGAAGATGCCGCCTTCGTTGTGGTTGTCGGCCTTCATGGCGATTACTACGTACTTGACCGTGGTCACGAGCGTCATGGTCCAGATGACGAGCGAAAGCGCGCCCAGGATCATGTCCTCGCTGACGGTACCGATGCCGCCGTTGTTGGCGACGATTGATTTCATGGTGTACATGGGGCTCGTGCCGATGTCACCATAGACGACGCCGAGCGTTACGAGCAGCATGCCAGCGGAGAGGGGGATGGCTCCGTGCCCGCCTTGCCCGTGCTGGTCTTGGAGGTTTGCCTCCAGTTTATTGTGTGCCACGAGGACTCCCTTAGACATCCGGTTATCTGTCTAGGACAAAAAACTTTATGCCGTCTTTATACATACAAGAGCAGTTTGGCACATCGGGTTATTTTAGACAATAATCCTCAGCTGGGGATTATTTATCTACGCAGGTAGTATTTCAAAGCAGGGGCTTTTAAGCACGTGCTGTCTGGGCGATGCCAGCCTTGGCGTTTGCGCGTTTGCCGGCGAGTTCGCAAAAAATCGCGCCGCCGATGATAAGCGCGGCGCCCATCAGGCGGACCGGTGTTATGGCTTCGCCCAAAAGGACGGCCGAGAACACGACGGCCGAAAGCGGCTCGAGGTAGCCGACGACCGCGACGGTCTGGACGGGCAGCTTGGCGACGGCACTAAAGTAGAGCAGGCAACCGATGCCGGTGTTGACGACGCCGAGCATGACGACGGCGCGCCAATCAATACTGGTGGCGACGCCGGCGGACAGGAATGAGGGAGCGCCCTGCGTGATGAGCGTGAGGACCAGCGCGGTCACAAAGGCGGCGCTCACCTGGAGCGTGGAGTTCTCGAGGCCTTCGATGTGTGGCGCACCCTTGCTAGCGATGACCATCAGCGCATAGCAAAATGCCGAGGCGATACCGCAGACGATACCCGCAATGGGCATATTGCCGCCTAGACCTTGCGCTGCAATGAGAAAAGCACCACAGGCGACGGCGACAAAGCCGGCGATTTTGCCGCCGGTCAGCTTTTCGCCAAAGATGAGCGGGGAGAGCGCCATGACAATGATGGGGCCGCAGTAGTACAGCAGCGAGGATACGCCGACGCCGATCGTCTGGTAGGCGCGGAACAGAAAAATCCAGCTGGCGCCCAGCGCGGCTCCCGAAAGGAGGAGGGCTGCGGCTTCGCGGAGGCGAGATGGCGCCTGCAACTTATGGCGTTGGGTGATGGCAAGGATAGTGACAAGCGAGAGGGCGCCCAAAAACGTGCGCAGTAGCACGATATCGGAGCTCGGCAACGCGATGGCAGAGGCGATGATGCCGTTGGAGCCAAACAATAGCAATGCTGCTAAGTACGTAAACAGCCCGTTGTTCATGCGCTTCCATCCCCTCTATATCCGAGCATGTTCACTATGGGTGAACTGGCTTTAGAAGAAAATCGAATATAATGCATAGATAACATGACAAAAGCTCATGCATAGGTGGAGAGGTGCCGTGGAAACGAATGTTCAAAAGATGCAGGTGCTGCTCGAGACCGTGCGCGCCGGAAGCTTTACGCGTGCTGCCGAGCGCCTGAGCTATTCGCAGTCGGGCGTGAGCCGTATGGTGGCCGATCTTGAGGCCGATTGGGGCTTTAAGGTGCTCGACCGCAGTCGCGAGGGCGTGGCTCTTTCTGCCGATGGGCGGCAGGTCATGCCGGCTGTCGAGGCGCTCTGTGAGGAATTCACTCGCTTGCAGCGACGGGTGGATGAGATGCGCGGGCTCATGCGCGGCAAAATCTGCATCGGTACGTTTTCGAGCGTGGCGACCCACGTGCTGCCGCCGGTGATTGCGCGCTTTCGCGCCGATCACCCGGACGTCGATTACGAGTTGCTGATGGGCGATTACTCAGAGATTGAACAATGGGTGGCAGAGGGCCGCTGCGATCTGGGCTTTATCCCGCGTGAACCCCGAGAAAACGGCATGGCATCGCGGTCTTTGGTGCGCGACGAGTTGATGGCGGTAGTGCCGGCGGACTCTTTGCTTGCCACGGCGGAGGTCGTTTCTCTTGCCGATTTAGCCAACGAGCAGTTTATTCTGCTAGAACGAGGCACCGATGATGAGATTACGCCGCTGTTTCGCCGCGCGGGCCTGGCGGTGCGCTCTAAGCTGTCGACCTGGGATGACTATGCGATTATGGCCATGGTCGAGGACGGCCTGGGCGTGAGCATTCTTCCCGCGCTCATCTTGCGCCGCTGCCAGTTCGATGTTGCCGTGCGCCCACTCGAGGGGCATCCCCATCGGCAGATCAACGCCATATATCGAACGGCCGATGTTTCGCTTGCTGCCGCCCGTTTCCTCGAATACCTCTAAACGCGTGCGTGTCATTGTCCGCTTTGGGCAAATCTCAGAGTCCGGCGCATTTTCTTATGAAATTGAACTTCCCGATAATGCGCCGCGCTATACTGCTTGCTAAATTGAACCTTGGTTCAATTCGTGTTCTATAAATTGAACTTTGCCAGCAAGGAGGTTCCTGTGGCCCAAGAGACGTTTTGCGATCGCCTGCGACAGACTATGTCCAATCGCGACGTTCGCCAATCGGACGTAATCCGCGCATCGGAGATGCTCGGCAAAAAACTCGGCAAGAGTCAGATGAGCCAATATGTGAGCGGCAAGACGATTCCGCGGCGCGATGTGGCTGAGCTGCTCGCCCGTATTTTGGAGGTCGATGTTACCTGGCTGCTCGCCGGCGACGCCGATCAAGGCGAGGCATCATCACCCCGCAACGATTCCAAGCCCGAACCCCATCCCTCAGCTCAAATTGCAAGGAGCACCACCATGCGTACTTTTTCTAAATCCACCAAACTCGACAACGTCCTGTATGACGTGCGCGGTCCCGTCGTCGACGAGGCCGCCCGTATGGAGGACGAGGGCGAGCGCATCCTCAAGCTCAATATCGGCAACCCGGCGCCCTTCGGTTTCCGCACACCCGATGAGGTCATCAAGGACATGCGCCAGCAGCTGCCCGACTGCGAAGGCTATTCCAACTCGCGTGGCCTGTTCTCCGCGCGCAAGGCAATCATGCAGTATTCGCAGATCAAGGGCCTGCCCAACGTTCAGATGGAGCATATCTACACGGGCAACGGCGTGTCCGAGCTCATTCAGCTTTCGATGAACGCGCTGCTCGACAACGGCGACGAGATTCTGATCCCCAGCCCCGACTATCCGCTCTGGACGGCGTGCGCAACCCTTGCCGGCGGTCATCCCGTACATTATCTGTGTGATGAGCAGGCGGATTGGTATCCCGACTTGGAGGATATGGAGTCCAAGATTACGAGTGCGACCAAAGCCCTCGTCATCATCAACCCCAACAACCCCACGGGTTCTGTCTATCCGCGCGAGGTGCTCGAGGGCATCGTCGAGATTGCGCGCAGGCATCAGCTGATGATCTTTGCCGATGAGATCTACGACCGCCTGTGCATGGACGGCTACGAGCACGTCTCGATTGCCTCGCTCGCCCCCGACCTGCCCTGCGTTACCTTTAGCGGTCTGTCCAAGTCTCACATGATTGCGGGCTATCGTATTGGCTGGATGGTGCTTTCGGGCAACCAGCGCTGCATGAGCGACTTCATCATGGGCGTCAACATGCTCTCGAACATGCGCCTGTGCTCCAACGTGCCGGCTCAGTCGATCGTTCAGACGGCACTCGGTGGTCATCAGTCCGTTAACGACTACATCCGTCCCGGCGGCCGTGTCTACGAGCAGCGCAACTTTGTGTATGAGGCGCTCAACAAGATTGACGGCATCTCGGTGGTTAAGCCGCGTGCGGCGTTCTACATCTTCCCCAAGATGGATGTGAAGAAGTTCAACATCACCGATGACGAGCAGTTCGCCCTTGACCTGCTGCACGAGAAGAAGATCCTGATCACGCGCGGCGGCGGCTTCAACTGGGCTGAGCCCGACCACTTCCGCATCGTGTACCTGCCGCGCATGGAAGTACTCAAAGAGTCCCTCGAAGACCTCGCCGACTTCTTTGACCATTACCGCCAGTCGTAGGGGATAGAAACTCCGCACTATGAAAAGCTCCCTGCAGTTGTTTTGCTGCAGGGAGCTTTCTTGAATCGGCGGAACTAAATAACAATCCCGTTGCAGTGGTCGATTTCGTGCTGGATGATCTCGGCGGTGTAGCCCGAGAAGTTTTTGATGCGGTGGACGAAGTTCTCGTCCAAATACTCCACCTTAATGCGGCGATAGCGGGTACAGGGACGCTCGCCGATCAGCGAGAGACATCCTTCGCTCGTCTGATAGGCATTGACCTGCTCAAGAATTTGAGGGTTGTACATCAGGAGTGTCCTGTTGCCGTCCTTTACGCAGATGATGCGTTTGCGCACGCCAATCATGTTGGCGGCGAGGCCCACGCACTCGTGCTCATGCTCGTGGAGTGTATCCAGGAGGTCCTGCCCGGTCGCGGCATCGTCGGGTCCCGCGTCTTCGGAAGGCAGGCGCAAAAAGAACTCGGATTTCATGATGGGCTTAATCATGGCGGGCTCCTCATGTCTCATGCTTTCGTGGACTTTTAATAATAGCGCGGAAGGAAAGCTGTGCGTCCGCGTTACAATCTTTTGACGTTGGACCATGTTGTCAGACTCGTCGTGTACGGCGTCTGGCGTAAGTCTAGGGCTCATTTTTCGCCCTGGACTGTTCCTTTGGGGCGATGCAACTGTCGTTCCAAGAGGAAGGAAATGCATGGGGAGCAAATCTCAGCAACAAGTTCAAGTAACGCCATCGGCCACTGCGGCGCTTCTCGTCGTTATGTATATTGCGGCCTTTGTTGCCGCGTTTAACGAGAACATCATTAACGTGGCGTTGCACGACATTATGGCGGCCTTTTCGGTGAGTGCCACCACGGCGCAGTGGCTCGTCTCGGGCTACATGATTGTGACGTCGATCTTTACGGCCATCATGGCCTTCCTGTCCGGCCGTTTCTCGACGCGCAAGCTGTTGTTTTTCGCATGCGGATGTATGGTCGCCGGCGAAGTCCTGTGTCTGATCGCTCCGTCGTTTAGCGTTTTGCTGCCAAGTCGTATTTTGCAGGCTGCGGGATCGGGCATCTTGTTTCCGCTCATGATGAACGTGGTGCTGTCTTGCGCCCCGCGTGAGAAGCTCGGTCTGTATCTGAGCCTGGGCGGCGCCTGCATTACGCTAGGACCGGCGTTTGGACCCGTGATTAGCGGTCTTATGTGCACGTTATTTGGCTGGAGGGCGGTGTTTGTAGTGCCGCTGGTGGGCGGCATTGTGGTCGCTGCGGCGGGCGTTAAGCTTGTTCAGAATGTCGGAGAGCGCTCGAACACCACGCTTGATATTCTGTCGGTTGTTTTGCTCGCCGCCGGCATTACGGCATTTGTGTATTCCGTAGGCGAGTTCTCGACCAATCTGATTGCCGGCATCGTGGCGCTTTTCGCCGCCATTGTGCTGCTCGGCCTGTTTGCGGCCCGTCAGCTCAAGCTCGAGCATCCGGTGCTTAACGTGCGTCCCATGGCGAGCTTTCGCTTTTGGCCTGCGTGTTTGCTTGTGGTGGTGTCGATGATGACGACGTTCTCGATGAGCGTTTTGTTGCCGCTCTATTTTGAGGGCGCATACGGCATGACCGCACTTATTGCGGGCTTGCTCATTTTGCCGGCGATTGCCTGCAACGCCGTGACCTCGATTGTGGGCGGACGCGTGATGGACGCCCGTGGCGCATGGCCGCTGCTGCCGGTCGGTTTTGCCCTGATTGCCGTGGGGCAGACTGCCATCTCGATGACGGCGGCAAGCATGAACATCGGCGTCGTCGTGGCGCTGACCGTTGTGGTGTATGCCGGAGTCGGTTTGGTGCTGAGCCCCTCGCAAACGGCCGGCTTGGAGACGCTACCCGCCGCTGAACATCCTCACGGAACGGCATTGCTTAACACGTGGAATATGATTGCCGCATCGTTTGGCCCGTCGCTGTTTATCGGTCTGCTCTCGAGTTCTGCTGCGACCGCCGGCGCCGCTGGCGCTGCGACAGACGTTGCCCAGGCGATTGGATTTGCAGCTGCCGTGCGTGTAGCGGCTGTAATTGCCGTGGTCGGGTTTGTGGCGTCGCTGGTGTACGCTCGTCGCGAGTCACACATGTCGCATTAATGTGTGCACATAGATTCTGCAGCTAGATTAGATGGCGACACCATAAACTAATGGACGTTTTGCCGAGAGGCATGAATGTTTAAAGCGCAAAGAGTGCGCGACGGGCCCCGCGAATGGGGCGATGATGCCCGAGAGGGCCAAGAAGGAGTCTCATGTCCGAGAACGAAGAGATCATGAACGAGACCGAGAACGAGACCATGGCTGCCGAGGTCGAGGCAGTCGAGACCGTGGAGACCGAAGCTGCCGAGGTTGAGGCTGCTGACGAGGTTTCCGCCGAGGAGGAGGCCGAGGTTGTCGAGGCCGGCGTTGATTACGATGACGAAGAGCTGATGGACAAGATGCAGAAGGCCGCCCGCCTGCTGCGTAGCCGTCGCTTTGCTATTTCTAAGGAGGAGGAGGCCAAGGCCGAGCGCATGGCGAACATCGAGCGCGCCATCAAGCTTCTTGACCTCAAGCCCAAGATGGAGCAGAAGGAAATGTCCGACCTGCTGGGCATGCGCCTTCGTGAGCTCGATGGCCTGATGGCCGAGGCCGAGGCTGCCGATCTGGTCGGCCGCATCGACGACGCCGAGGGCGATATGCGCAAGATTGTTGTCTTCGCCGCCGAGGATGCCGCTGAGGGCCTGGTCGAGCTTGCCAACAAGAAGGAGAAGCTCCTGCCCGAGCTTTCTTACGAGGAGGCCACCGAGCTGATGGCCGCTCTCGATAAGGTTATCGCTCCGCTCGTCGCCATGGGCCTGGACGAGGACCGCGGTCCTCGCGGCGGCCGTGGCGGCTTTGGTGACCGTGGCGGCGACCGTGGCGGTCGCGGCGGCTTTGGTGACCGCGGTGGCCGTGGCGGCGACCGTGGCGGTCGCGGTGGCGATCGCGGCGGCCGTGGCGGCTTTGGTGACCGTGGCGGCGACCGTGGCGGTCGCGGCGGCTTTGGCGGCAACCGTGGTGGCTATGGCGATCGCGGTGGCAACCGTGGCGGCTTCGGCGGCAACCGCGGTAACGAC
>CALLRY010000094.1:0-1228 GCA_938014285.1 uncultured Collinsella sp.
TCGAGTATGGCGACAACCTGACGCTCGGCTCGTTCCATCATGCCCGTCTTGACGATACCTGTGGACTTACAGCCCCGTGCCTGCTCGATGTTGCTATCATCGGAGTCGATGATTCCGGCTTGGTCCATGCACGCAGGGAGGTTCATGGAAGCCTCGAAGATTAGACTTACCGTTCCCGAGGGGATTGATCCCTCGCGCGTTTTGGGCGCCGGCGACGGCGTCCTTCGTGCGCTCGAGAGCTTGGTTCGCGCTCATGTGGTCGCCCGTGGCGATAGCATCTCCGTGAGCGGCGACCCGGACGAGGTCGAACTCGTGGCGCGCTTTTTCGAGCACGCTTTTCGTGAGGCGGCCGCCGGGCGCACGCTGTCTGCCGACGATGTCTCTCGCTGCCTGGCCGTCTTGCGCGACGGTGAGCACGAGGCTACGTCGCTTCGCGATGACGTGCTGCTTTCGTATCGCGGCCGCGTCATTCGCCCCAAGACGCTCGGTCAAAAGCGCTATGTGGATGCCATCCGCACGCATACCATCACGTTTGGCCTGGGTCCTGCCGGCACCGGTAAGACCTATCTGGCCATGGCGCTCGCCGTTGCCGCGCTCAAGCGTCACGAGGTGGGCCGTCTGATCTTGACGCGTCCGGTTGTCGAGGCGGGGGAGAATCTGGGCTTTTTGCCCGGCACCCTCGAGGAAAAGATCGATCCCTACATGCGTCCGCTTTACGACGCCCTTTTTGACATGATGGATCGCGAGCGCACCGATGAGCTTATGGAGCGCGGCGTGATCGAGATCGCCCCGCTTGCCTACATGCGCGGCCGCACGCTGAGTGATGCCTTCGTGGTGCTCGACGAGGCGCAAAATACCACGCCCGAGCAGATGAAGATGTTCCTGACGCGCCTGGGCTTCAACTCCAAGTTCGTGATTACCGGCGACCTGAGCCAGCGTGACCTGGTGGGTCGTCGTGGTGGCTTGGCGGATGTCGAGAAGATTTTGGGCCGTGTCGATGATGTCGCATTTTCGCACCTCGAGCGTGCCGACGTGGTGCGCCATGCCTTGGTGGGACGTATCGTCGAGGCATACGATACTTATGATGAAGTGCGCGAGAAGCGCGTACGTGACCGAAAGGAGTCCCGTTGAGTGTATTGATCAGCAACGATGCCGAGCTCGATACGCTGCTCGACGCGCAGGAGGTGGAGCACATCTGCGAGGTTGTGCTTGCCGCCGAGGGCGTTGA
>CALLRY010000095.1:0-1770 GCA_938014285.1 uncultured Collinsella sp.
CTCCTCGACCTGACGCGAGTCGATAACGCACCCGCGGCATACCCGGTCGACTTCTTCCGTCACGGTTCGGGCCCCCGTTGAGGCCGCGAGGTTGTTGACGGCGATCTCTATCATTGCAGCTCCCCTGTAAACCTAATAATGCTATCGGCGTATTGTATCCCAGTGCCATGCGCGCGTGGTGCAGGGCATGTGAACACCCTTCAGATCAAACGGCAGACCACGCTCAAGATTGTAACCCCCTACTTCGTGCGCGGGATACCCAGCACGTCGAGCGCGTTGGCCATAATGGACTGGAATGGCACCGCGGCGGCATCCGAGCCGCTCGGCGTTCCATCGAGTGTGATATAGCACAGCACCTTGGGCGATTGTGCCGGCGCAAAGCCCATAAAGGACGACATGTAGTTCTCCTTGAGGTAACCGCCGTTCTCGTCAGCACGCTCGGCCGTACCGGTCTTGCCCGCTACGTCATAGCCATCGACCGCACCGCCAACGCCCGTGCCTTCGGACACGACCGTCTGCATGCACGATGTCACCTGGGCGGCAGCGTCCTCCGAAATCGCACGCTCACCTTCGCCCCAGTCCTTCTCATCGCCCTTGCTGGACTTATAGAAGTGCGGCGTCATCATCACGCCGCCGTTCGCGATGCCGCCCACGGCACGTGCGACCTCAATCGGCGAGACGGACAGCGCCTGACCAAAGCTCATCGAGCCCAGCGTGGCGCCGTCGTACTGGTCGCGCTCCTTGACGATGCCCAGGCTCTCACCCGGAAAATCGACACCGGAGCTATGACCGATACCCCACTTGTCCACATAGGTGGCAAAATCATCGGCACCGATCTTGCGTCCCACTAGGACAAAGCCCACATTGGACGAACGGCGCATCATCTCGCGCACGTCCATGGTCATGGTGTAGTCGCGCTTATCGGCGTCGGTAACGGTGTCGTCGCCAACCTTAATGCTCGCCGGCACCTCAAACGACGTGCTCGAACGCACGGCGCCCAAGTCGAAGCCGGCACCGGCCACGAGCGTCTTAAAGACCGAGCCGGGCTCGTAGGCATCGGTAACCAGGCGCAAGTTCATGTCCTCGGTCTTGGCATTTTCCAGATTGGTCTGGTCATATGTCGGATACGAGCATGCCGCCAGAATCTCGCCCGTCGTGGGATCGGTGACCAGGGCCGAGCCATTCTTGGCCTTGGTCTTTTCGACCGCCTCGGCCAGGGCGTCCTCGGCGGCACGCTGGATATTGACATCGAGCGTCGTCACGATATCCACGCCGTCCACCGCCGCCACCTTCTTATAGGCGCCGCCCGCGATATAGCTACCGTCCCTCGCCCGCTCGCGCACCAGCGAACCGTTGGTTCCGGTCAAAAGCTTGTTGTACTGTTTTTCGAGGCCCGTCAGACCGTCGTTGTCCACGTTTACCACGCCAAGCACCTGCGATGCCAGGTTGCCGTAGGGGTACACGCGCTTCATGGCCTGCTCAAAAAGCACGCCTGGCAGGTTCTTCTTCTCCAGCGCCGCGGCATCGTCCTCGTCCACCTGGCGTTTGATATACACCCAGGTGCCATCCGACTCAACGAGCTCGCGACAGGTCTTTTTATCGATTCCCGTAGCTTTGACCAGCGCCGATACCGTCTTGTCAACGTCCTCGATAAGCTGAGGATTCACGGCGATGTTGCGGCATTCGACCGACGACGTCAGCACGTTGCCGTTACGGTCGTAGATGGTACCGCGCTTGGCATACAGCGTCTGCGCAAGCAAGCGACGTGCA
>CALLRY010000096.1:0-1425 GCA_938014285.1 uncultured Collinsella sp.
GCGTCGGCGTCGGTCACGCCGGCCACGTTGAGCAACGCCGTCTCGACGGTGGCGTCGCAGTGGCCGCACATAAGGCCAGACGTTTTAACGATGTAGTTCATGATTATCTCCTTTTCGTTGAGTACCTAAAGTTGCGGTGGAATACGGACTAAATAGCGGTTTAGCTAAGCATGTTACGCCTTATTTCACCGCAACTGATGGCTTAAAGGATTTCAGGCGCAGCGCATTGCTTACGACGCACACGCTCGACAGACTCATGGCCGCGGCGCCAAACATCGGCGAGAGTTGCCAGCCGGTGAGGGGGAAGAACACGCCCGCGGCGAGCGGAATGCCGATGCCGTTGTAGAACAGCGCCCAGAACAGGTCCTGCTTGATGTTGCGAATCGTGGCGCGCGACAGCTCGATGGCGCGTGCGACGTCCATGAGGTCGCTGCGCATGAGCACCACATCTGCCCCTTCTTTGGCGATGTCGGCGCCGGTGCCGATCGCAAGGCCCACGTCGGCGCGCGCCAGGGCGGGGGAGTCGTTGATGCCGTCGCCCACCATGGCGACCTTGCCGCCCGCATCCTGCAGCTCGCGGACGTGGCGCTCCTTATCGGCGGGAAGCACGTCGGCGATGACCTGCTTACTGTTCAGTCCCACGCGGCGGGCGATTGCTTCGGCCGTCACGCGGTTGTCGCCGGTGAGCATGCGCACGTCGACGCCGAGCTTGCGGAGCGCGGCGATGGCCTCGGCGCTCGTCTCTTTGACCTCGTCGGCCACGGCGATGGTACCGACAAGCTCGCCGTTCTTGGCAAAGAACAGCGGCGTCTTGCCCTCGGCGGCAAATTGCTCGGCAAGACCCGCGGGCACGGTAACGCCCAGCTCGTCCATCAGGCGCATGTTGCCGGCTGCAATGACGTTTTGCCCCTCGCGCGCCGTAACGCCTCGCCCGGGCGCGGCGGCAAAGTCCTCGACCATGCGCGCGACAATTCCGCGCGCCTCGCACTCGGCCATAATTGCCTCGGCCAGCGGGTGCTCGCTCGAGCGCTCCAGCGCGGCAGCCAGCTTGAGCAGCGCCTTTTCGCTTATGGCGGGCGAGCCGTCGGTGCGCGTGGCTACCACGATATCGGTCACGGCAGGCTTACCCCGGGTGACCGTGCCCGTCTTATCGAGCACCACCGTGCCCACGCTGCGCAGGTTCTCCAGTGCCTCGGCGCTCTTAAACAGAATGCCCATCTCGGCGCCCTTGCCGGTGCCCACCATAATGGCGACGGGCGTGGCCAGGCCCAATGCGCACGGACAACTGATCACCAGTACGGCCACGGCGGAGGTGAGCGCCTCGTTCATACTGCCGGTCAGCGCCATCCATACCGCAAAGGTCACGGCCGAGATCACGAACACCACGGGCACGAAGGCGCCGGCGACCTTGTCGGCCATGCGGGC
>CALLRY010000097.1:0-2522 GCA_938014285.1 uncultured Collinsella sp.
CGGGGGCGCCGATTCGGCTGCCTCGAATGTCCGGTCTGGCCGACTTGCTTCCATTCGCATGTGGGTGGGCACAAACGTCCGTCGCGTTGCCCATACCGTAGAGTTTTTCTTCGTCGGATTATTCGCCTCCGTGGTCGTGGTTTGCCTTTCCAGGCATCCGTGGAGCGTATGTTCCCGTTGCGTGCCCGTATTGCTCTTTTGCGCCGCCTGCTCCGTTGGCGATCAGGTGCATAAGATCTTTGTTCCCGGCAGGCATTTCGACGTTATCGATTTAGGATTCGATGCTGCGGGCTATGTCACCGCCATGCTGTTGGTATTGCTGGCAGCGGCGTTGGTGCGCCATGCGACTCGGCCGATCGGCGCCCATGCGAGGCGCTAGCCGGTAACAAACCCGTTTCTGATAATGCAACCTCGTTGAATTATTTTGTGTCGCGCGTATTTCCGAGCGGTCGGATTTGAGGGGCGAGCGGTAGAACGCTCGCCCTTTGTGCGCCACGATGCGGCACGATGTACCGCAAAAGCTGTTTGTATCCGGTACGAATCGTTCGTTGGTCTTTAATTCTTCTCAACGGAGGTGTTTGAGATGGCAAACGGATTGCTTTTGCGGCTTCGCGAGCGTGAGCTCAGCGCGAGCCCGGCGGAACGCAATGTCATCGCATATGTAAGCGCTCATCCGCACGAGGTGGTCGGGCTGTCCGTCCGCGGTCTTGCCGATGTCACGTTCTCCTCGCCCTCGAGCATTTTGCGCTTTTGCAAGCGTTTGGGTTTTGCGGGCTACAAGGAGTTCCAGCGCGAACTGATTGCCGAGCTGGCGCTCTTAGGCGACAAGAAAGACGTAGCCCTCGAGGACATCTCCATGGATGACAGCGTCGAACGTATCGTGGGGAAGGTGATGAAAAGCAACGTGCGCACGATCGAGGCGACGGCGCGAACGCTCGATTACACCGTCTTGGAGCGATGCGCGGCCCGTCTTAAGCGGGCACGCGCAGTCAATCTGTTCGGTATTGGTGCCTCTCGTTTGGTCGCGCACGACCTGGCGCAAAAGCTCATGCGTGTCGACAAAGAGTGCCATCTGTACGACGACTGGCATGATCAGCTCTTATGTGCCAAGAACATGCATGAGGGCGATATGGCAATCGCCTTTAGCTACTCGGGCTTGACGCAAGAGGTGCTGGACTGCACCGCCGAGGCTCAACGTCACAACTGTCCCGTCGTGGCCGTTACCAAAGTAGATGGATCATCCAAGCTTGCCACCATGGCCGATGCCGTGCTCGGCGTTGCTGCGAGTGAACCCTTGGTCCGCAGCGGTGCCATGGCTTCGCGTATGGCCCAGCTTATGGTTGTCGATGCCCTGTACGCTGCTTACGTTGCCAGCGACTACGAACGGGCGACGCATGTCATTAAGCAAAACTACATCGAGAAACAGGAAAGATGAGGTGAATGAAATGCTCGATTTAACAAAATTCACGACCGAACAGCGTAATCAAAGGTCAATGGACCTCGATACGATGACATCGCTGCAAATCGTCACGACGATGAACGATGAGGATCTTCGTGCCGTCCAGTCGGTCACGAAAGTGTTGCCCCAGGTTGCCACAGCAATCGACTGGGCTACTGAGGCACTCGAGCGCGGCGGGCGCGTCTTTTACATGGGCGCAGGCACCAGCGGTCGTCTGGGCGTACTCGACGCTTCGGAGTGTCCGCCCACGTTTGGCGTGTCACCCGATCTGATTGTCGGGCTCATTGCCGGAGGCGAGACGGCGTTTATCAAGGCTGTCGAAGGTGCCGAAGACAGCGATGAGCTTGGCGCGAACGACCTGCGAGAGCGTGGACTCTCGGACAAGGATCTTGTCGTTGGCCTGGCGGCAAGCGGTCGTACTCCCTATGTGGTGGGCGGCCTTGTGTACGCCAAGGCAACTGGGTGCAAGACCATTGCAATTGCCTGTAACCAAGGGTCGAAGATCGGGGAGAGCGCAGATCTTGCCATTGAGCCCGTGCCCGGTCCCGAGGTGCTGACCGGCTCAACGAGACTCAAGGCGGGAACGGTTCAAAAGCTCATTCTCAACATGATTTCGACCGGTGCCATGGTCAAGATTGGCAAGGTGTACCAAAACCTGATGGTCGATGTGCAGCAGACGAACGAGAAGTTGGTGGTGCGCGGCCAGAACATCGTGATGGAAGCGACCGACTGCACGCGCGAGCGCGCTGTTCAGGCGCTTGCGGATGCCGGCGGCCACGTAAAAACCGCTATTGTCTCGGTGCTGTTGGACTGCGATGCCGAGCAGGCTGCGGTAGCTCTTGAACGGGCGCACGGCCATGTCCGTACTGCGGTGAGTGGCCATGAGAAGAGCAATGCCGACGCCCAATAGGTGCGCGGCGTGAGCTGATATGACATCCAGACGAGATACCCAATACAAGGAGGAGTTATGACGAACAAAGAGCTGGCCCAAAAGCTGTTGGACCTTTTGGGCGGTAAAGACAACGTGCTCGCAAACGCGGCGTGCATGACGCGCCTGCGCGTG